>NZ_LHOZ01000117.1:0-24527 GCF_001297205.1 Frigoribacterium sp. RIT-PI-h
CCTGGGAGCCGCACCCACCGCGCATGGTTCAGTGAGGGATGACCGACTCGACCGAGACCTCGTCCGCCTCCGTGGGGGAGCCCGCCCGCGCCTCCTCGCCGCTCGTCGCCGTGACGGGCGCGACGGGTGCCGTCGGCGGCATCGTGGCGCTCCACCTGTCGGAGCGGGGCGTGCCGTTGCGGCTCGTCGTTCGCGACGCCGTCCGCGCGCCCCGGCTCGACGGTGCCGAGGCCGAGGTCGCCGTCGCGACCTACGGCGACCGGGCCGCCTCCGTCGAGGCGCTGCGCGGGGTCGAGACCCTGTTCATGGTGTCGGCGGCCGAGGCGCCCGACCGCGTCGACCAGCACCGTGCGTTCGTCGACGCCGCCGTCGAGGCGGGCGTGCGGCACGTGGTCTACACGTCGTTCGCCGGCGCGTCGGCCGACTCGGTGTTCACACTCGGTCGGGACCACTTCGCGACCGAGCAGCACATCCGCGAGTCGGGTCTGGCCTTCACGTTCCTGCGCGACAACTTCTACCTGGACTTCATCCCGCTGTTCGCGGACGAGCAGGGCGTCATCCGCGGCCCGGCCGGCGGCGGGCGCGTGGCCGCGGTGGCCCGGGCCGACGTCGCGGCGGTGGCGGCCGTCGTGCTGCTCGACCACGAGTCGCACGCCGGGGTGACCTACGACCTGACCGGGTCGGAGGCGTTCACCCTGACGGAGGCGGCCGCACGTCTCACCGCCCTCGGTGGGCGGCCGTTCACGTTCGTGGACGAGACGGTCGACGAGGCCTACGAGTCCCGCCGCGTCTTCGAGCCCGAGCCCTTCCAGGCGGACGCCTGGGTCAGCACCTACACGTCGATGGCGTCGGGCGAGGTGGCGCAGGTGTCGACGTCCGTCCGCGACCTGACCGGACGCGACCCGCTGACCCTCGAGGTGCTCTTCGCCGGAGGCGTGCGGGACTGACCCGACCCGACGGGCCCCCGTGCCGTCTACCGGGTGGGCTCAGGGCACGCGCCGCGACGACAGCACGCCGCTGACGCCGAGCACGACGACCGCTGCCGCGACGCCGATCATCGGGATCTGCCAGTTGCCGCTGACGTCGTGCAGCCCGCCGATGGCCAGCGGGCCCAGCGCAGCGATCGCGTACCCGCCGCCCTGGACGAGGGCCGACAGGCGCCGTGCCTCGACGTCGGTCGACGCCATGCGCACGATGACGATGAAGATGATCGTGATCCCGCCGCCCTGCGCGGCCCCGCCGAAGATCGACCAGAGCAGCCAGTGCTCGGGGGCGAAGAGCAGGCCGAGCGGCATGGCCGACCAGAACACGGCGATGAGACCGATGACGACCGCGGGTCGCACCCGCAGCGCGAGGAACGGCACGCCGAGCGCACCCACCACGGCGAGGATCTGGAAGACCGACGAACTCGCGCCGGCCGCCTCGCGGGTCAGCCCGACCTCGTCGCGCAGCAGTGTCGGCATCCAGGCCGTGAGCCCGTAGTAGCCGAACGCCTGGCCCGAGAAGGCCAGCGTCAGGCCCCAGGTGGTCCACCGACGCAGCAGGGGGGTCGCGCTGCGTCGGCGTTCGCGCGCATCGGCCTCGGCCTCACCGGGCTCGACCACGTCGATGCCGCCGGTGAAGACGTCGGTCGCCGAGGAGGCGCGGTGCCGGTCGTCGACGTCGGCCTGCGACCCCGGCACCACGGCCACGCTGCCGCCGAGCACCGCCACGCGGGGGCCCACGGCGATCGACCAGACCACCGCGGCCAGGACGGCGAGCAGTCCCCAGGTGACGAGGGCCAGGGGCCACCCGACGACGGAGGCGATCGGAGCCGTGGCCAGCGAGGTGATCATCGACCCGACGTTGAGGGCCGACGTGTAGATGCCGGTGACGAAGCCGGCCCGCTCGGGGCTGAAGTCGCGGCGGATGACGACGGGCAGCACGACGTTGCCGATCGTGATCGCGACGCCGATCACGATCGTGCCGACGTAGAGCCAGACCGTGCCGCCGGCCGTGCGCAGCAGGGTGCCGAGCAGGACGCCCGCGAGCCCGAGGGTGACGGCGCGTTCGGCGCCGATCCGGCCGATCAGGGCCGACGCGAACGGGCTCGCCACGGCGAAGCACAGCACGGGGATGCTGGTGAGCAGCCCGGCGACGACCGCCGTGAGGCCGAGGTCGGCGCTCATCTGGTCGAGCACGGGGGCCGGGGCCACGATCGGCCCGCGCATGTTGAGGGCGATCAGCACGATCGCGAGGGTGAGCAGCCAGGCGGCGGGCGACCGGACGGCGGCCGCGGCGCGGGTCACGCGGCGCCGCGCATCAGGGAGACGCCCAGCAGGTCGGCCACCTCGTCGACGTCCGCCGCGACGGCGACGGCACCGACGTGCTCGTGTGGCTCGCCGTACCCCCAGCCGACCAGGATCGTGGGCACGCCGTGCACCGCCGCCCCCTCGACGTCGTGGTGGCGGTCGCCGAGCAGCACGGGACGCGAGAGGTCGGCACCGCGCGCCCGCAGGCGCTTCAGGGCCTCTTCGACGACGTCGGCCTTGGTGTTGCGCACCTCGTCGTCGGAGGCGCCGGTGATGACGTCGAGGTACCGGTCGAGTCCGTGCGCCCGCAGGATCGCGGTGGCCGGGGTCTCGGGCTTCGAGGTGGCGGTCGACGTGGGGATGCCGGCCGCGTGCACGGCCGCCATGAGGTCGGGCACGCCCGGGAAGACCTCGCCCTCGAGGGCACCGTTCGCCAGGTAGTGCGCGCGGTAGAGCCGCATGGCGTCGACGAGACGCTCGCCGCCGAGCCCGAGGCGCACCTCGAAGCTCTGCGGCAGGGGCGGGCCGACCCAGGCCATGAGCTCGGCGGCGGAGGGCACCGGCAGGCCGAGTTCGCCGATCGTGTGGGCGAGGCTGGCGGTGATCGCGGGCGCCGAGTCGGCGATGGTGCCGTCGAGGTCGTAGAGGACGGCCGTGTAGGGGAGAGTCATCGCCCCCAGCTTACGGATCGGGCGTCAGCGCGGGACGGCCCGGAGCGGCCAGGTCGCCACCGCCGGCACCGCGTCTCGGGTCGACGGAGGCGACACGGTCTCGAACGACCACATCGGGTCGTCGAGGCCCCGGGCCAGGGACTCGAAGAGCGGGGTCGCCTCGCGTTCGGCGGTCAGGGTGTCGAAGATCGGTGAGGTCACGGGTCGCTCCTGCGGTCGAAGGGGGTCCTAGGAGGAATATAACCCTGAAATGTGAGTATCACAAGACTTCGGGGGGCTCGATCAGAACAGGCGCGAGTGCGAGTCGTCCAGGCCGCGCATGGCGTCGTAGTCGAGCAGCAGGGTACGGATGCCCCGGTCGTGGGCGAGCGTGCGAGCCTGCGGTTTGATCTCTTGTGCCGCGAAGACGCCCGTCACCGGGGCGAGGTGCGGGTCGCGGTTCATCAGTTCGAGGTACCTCGTGAGCTGCTCGACCCCGTCGATGTCACCCCGGCGCTTGAGCTCGACGGCCACGGCGGCCCCCTTCGCGTCACGCGCCAGGATGTCGACCGGCCCGATGGCGGTCATGTACTCGCGGCGGACGAGGGTGTGGCCGTCGCCGAGCAGGTCGATCTGTTCGGCCAGCAGCTTCTGCAGGTCGGCCTCGACGCCGTCCTTGGTCAGACCCGGGTCGACGCCCATCTCGTGGGACGAGTCGTGCAGGACCTCGTGGATCGAGACCACGAGGATGTCGGCCGTCTTCGCCTGGGTGACCTTCCACAGCTCGACGACGCCGGCCTCGCGTTGGTCGTCGTCGGGTTCGACCGTGCGGATCGTGCAGGGCGGGCTCATCCAGTTCAGGGGCTTGTAGCTGCCGCCGTCGGAGTGGACGAGCAGGCTGCCGTCGCTCTTGACCATGAGGAGGCGCGTGGCCAGGGGCAGGTGGGCGGACAGTCGACCGGCGTAGTCGACCGAACAGCGGGCAATGACGAGACGCACCCGACGATCCTACGGGGCGGCGAGAACGGCCCTCCATCGTGGTGTTGACAGGCATTCATATGTAAAATACATTCATGACAGATGGTCGGCAGGACGACCACCGAGACGCGTCCAGGAGGAACGATGCCCAACCCGATGCCCGCCACGACCCGGCCGCTGCGGGGGACGACCCACGACACGGCCGAGCTGCTGCTCGTCGACCTGGCCACGGCACGCTACGCACCCGGCGACTCCCTCGACGTGGACACCATCGTGCGGGAGCACCGGGTCACCCCCGGCGAGGTGCACCTCGCCCTCTTCGAGCTGAGGCGCATGAAGGTCGTGGTGCGTGCTCCGTTCAGCGGGGCCCACGTCGTCGTCTGGCACCGGCGGTTCAACGAGGTGCTGCTGCGAGACCTCGTCCGCATGATCTCCGTGGCGTCGACGAAGGCGACCTCGCTCGAGGACGTCCCCGAGCCCGGCGTGCGCCGACCGGCCTGCACGGCCCACGGGCTGGCCCTGCCCGCGGACGTCGCGCACTTCCTCGACCTCGCGCGGGCGATCGTGCAGGTGCTCTCGCCGGCCGCCCGTCAGCACGTGGTGGACGACCTGCTGCTGCCGCTCGAGATCCTCTGCAGTGCGAGGGCCGTCGCGGTGCACGACATGCGGCCCGCCCTCGGCGAGACCGTCCGCGGCGCGATCGTCGACCTCATGGAGGCCGCCGCGCACTACGGCGACTGGGCGCAGCTGCCGGGCCTCGCGTCCGACTACGTCACCGCCCTGGGCGTCGACGAACCGCCCGTCCGACCCGTCGACTGACAACGCACCGACCGTCACCAGCCACCCCGGGGGGCCGTCCGGCCCCGTCGGCTAGGCTGCGGCAGCATGAGCCGGGCAGAGGGCGACGTCGCCGCCAGGCCGACCCTCGCGTCGGTCGCGCGAGTCGCCGGGGTCAGCGCGAGCACCGCCTCCCTGGCCTTCAGCGGCACCGGCCCCGTGTCGGACGAGACCCGTGCGCGGGTGCTCGCCGCCGCCGACGAACTCGGCTACGCCGGGCCGGACCCGCGGGCGAGGTCGTTGCGCCGCGGGCGCTCCGGCATCGTCGGGGCCGTCCTCGAGTCCCCCCTCAGCACGGCCTTCCGCGACCCGATCAACGTCGCGATGCTCGACGGCATCGCCGACGTGCCGGGTCCGGCCGACAACTCGCTGCTGCTGCCCACCGAGAGCGAGGGCGAACGTTCCCGCCTGCTCGCCGCCCCGGTCGACGCGGTCGTGCTGTTCGGCTGCAGCACCCGCCTCGACGAGTCCGTGTCGATCATGCGGCGGCGCGGCATCCCCGTCGTCTCGATCGAGGCCCCACCGACCGAGGGCGTGCTCGACATCGCCGAGGACAACGTCGGTTCGTCCCGCCTGCTGGCGCAGCACCTGCACGACCTCGGCCACCGACGCGTCGCGGTCGTCGCGCTCGAACTGGGCCCCGGCCGGTCGACGGGCGGCCACGACGACGAGCTGACCGACGAGCGCGTGGGCCGGGGCACCTCGTGGCCGCCGCCCGGGCGGCCGCGGGGGACCCGCCAGGGCTTCCCCGGCGTGGGCGGCCGGGCGACCAGGGGCAGCTGGACCAGCGAGGGGCACCGTGCGGGTCTGCGCTTGCTCGACGTGCCCGAGGCCCGGCGTCCGACGGCGATCGTGGCGCAGAGTGACCTGCTCGCGTCGGGCGTCATCGCGGCCGCGGACGACCTGGGGCTGTCGGTCCCGGGCGACCTGAGCGTCGTCGGCTACGACGGCGTGCGGCTCGACGACCCGCGAGCCGCCGACCTCACGACGGTTGTCCAGCCCGCGGTCGAGAAGGGCCGCGCGGCCGGTCGCGCGGTGCTCGCGCTGCTCGCGGGGGAGCCAGCGGTCGGGACGACCTTCACCAGCGTCTTCCGCCCCGGCTCGACGACGGGTCCGCCCGCGCGCTGACGCCGCGCCGGAGCAGGGGCGCCGGGCGGCGCGACGCTCAGCGCGCGCCGACCACCATCCACCGGTCGGTGCGGGCCCGCAGTCCGAGCGTGACTGCCCGCGCCCCGATGTACCCGAGGCCGAACGCGAGCCAGAGCGCGACCGCACCCGACGTCGTGGTGCCGACCTGCGCCTCCACCGGGAGCAGCACCGCGAGGTAGGCGAGCACGCTGACGACCGACGCGATCGCGAGGTAGCGGGCGTCGCCCGCGCCGAGCAGCACGCCGTCGAGCACGAACACGAAGCCGGCGAGCGGGATGCCGACCGCCATCGCGACGACCACCGACGGCAGCAGCGCCTGCACGCCCGGGTCGGGGCTGAAGACGGGCGCGAGCACCGGCGCGAGCAGGGCCAGGACGGCGCCCAGCACCACGCCGCCGCCCACGCCGAGGAGCATCAGCCGTCGCGTGATCGCCCGCACCCGCTCGCGGTCGCCCTGCCCGAGGGCGTGGCCGACCATCGCCTGCCCCGCGATCGCGAGGGCGTCGAGGGCGAAGGCCAACGTGCTGAAGAGGGTGATCGCGACCTGGATGGTGGCCAGGCCGGTGACCCCCGAGGAGGCGGCGGCCGCGACGGTCGCGAGGAGCGCGGCCCGCAGACCCGCGTTCCGCACGAGCAGCCAGCCGCCCGCCTGCGCGGTGCGACCGACCCCGGCGAGCCCCGGACGGAGGTCGGCGCCGACGGCCCGGGCCGCCCGCACCGCGATCACCACGTAGACGGCGGCCATGCCCCACTGCGCGACGACGGTGCCGGCCGCAGAGCCGGCGATGCCCCAGTCGAAGCCGTAGAGGAACAGCGCGTTGAGGCCGGCGTTCGCGGCGAAGCCGACGGTGGCGACGACGAGGGGCGTCCGGGTGTCCTGCAGCCCGCGCAGCAGGCCCGTCGCGGCGATCACGAGCAGCATGCCGGGCAGGCCGAGCAGCGAGACGGAGAGGTACGTTGTGGCGGCCGCGGCGACCTCGTCGGCCACGCCGAAGAGGCCCACGAGCGGCTCGGCGGCGACCGCGCCCGACCCCGCGACGACGATGCCGACGAGCAGCGCGAACCACATGCCGTCGACCCCGGCCCGGATCGCGCCCCGCTGGTCGCCGGCCCCCAGTCGCCGTGCGACCGTCGGGGTGGTCGCGTAGGCGAGGAAGATCAGCAGCCCGAGGGCCGTCTGCAGGATGACGCTCGCCACCCCGAGCCCCGCGAGCGGCACCGAGCCGAGGTGGCCGACGAGGGCGGTGTCGGTGAGCAGGAAGAGCGGCTCGGCCACGAGCGCTCCCAGCGCCGGCACGGCCAGGCGGAGGATCTCGCGGTCGAGGGGCGAGCGGAGGCGCACGCTCAGTCGGTGCCCCGGAGCCGACCCAGCCCGTTCATCACGTGGAACACCACGATGGCCGCGACCGTGCCGAGGATGATGCCGCCGAAGCTCGCACCTCCGAGGGCCAGGGTGAAGTCGGCGATGCCCATGATCAGCGCGACGCCGGCGGTCAGCTGGTTCTTCGGGCGGCTGAAGTCGACCTCGTTCTCGACCCAGATGCGGATGCCGATGACGCCGATCAGGCCGTAGAGCGCGGTCGTCACGCCGCCGAGCACCCCCGGCGGGATGGTGAAGATGACGGCGCCGATCTTGGGCGACAGCCCGAGCAGGATCGCCACGACGCCGGCGACCCAGTAGGCGGCGGTCGAGAAGACACGGGTGGCGCTCATCACGCCGATGTTCTCGCCGTAGGTGGTGGTGGCCGAGCCGCCGCCGAGGCCCGCGATGACCGTGCTGAGGCCGTCGGCGAAGAGGGCCCGGCCGGTCAGCGGGTCGAGGTTGCGCTTGGTCAGCTGGCCGACGCCCTTGACGTGGCCGACGTTCTCGGCGATCAGGGCGAGCACGACGGGCAGGAAGCCGAGGTAGATCGGCAGCTGCCCGAGGTCGAAGGCGGGGGCCGTGAAGGTCGGCAGGCCCACCCACGGAGCGGCCGCGACGGCGCTGTAGTCGACGGCGCCCGCGATCACGGCGGCGACGTAGCCGACGACGACGCCGACGAAGATCGACAGGCGGCCGAGCAGGCCCTTGAAGAGCACGGCGCTCAGCACGACCGCGGCGAGGGTGATCAGGGCGATGCCCGGCGAGAGCGCGAAGTTGTCGCGGGCGGCCGGGGCCAGGTTGAAGCCGATCAGGGCGACGATCGAGCCGCTGACCACCGGGGGCAGCAGGGCGTCGATCCAGCGGGTGCCCGCGAGGTTCACGACCACGCCGATCACGGCGAGCAGGGCGCCGACGACGATGATGCCGCTGAGCGCGAGGGGGATGCCGCCCACGTCGGTGGCGGCTGCGATCGGGGCGAGGAAGGCGAACGACGAGCCCAGGTAGCTGGGCAGCCGGTTCTTCGTGATGATCAGGAAGAGCAGGGTGCCGATGCCGGAGAAGAACAGCGTCGTGCTCGGCGGGAACCCGGTGATGATCGGCACGAGGAAGGTCGCACCGAACATGGCGACGACGTGCTGGCCGCCGAGGCCGATCGTGCGCGGCCAGCTGAGCCGCTCCTCCGGGGCCACGATCTCGGTTGGGGCGACCGTCTTGCCGTCGCCGTGCAGTGCCCAGGGGAGTGCCATGCCGAGAACTGTACTGGGGGTGCCGTTTCCTCCGTGTTTCCTGGGACGGCCTCGTCAGCCCGGGCCGCAGCGGGTCCGGCCCGGCCCGCCGTCGGGGGCCTCACCTAGGCTGACGAGCATGACCAGCGACGCACTGAGCAGCGGAATCCAGACCGACGAACTCGACCCGGCGGTCCGCCCGCAGGACGACCTCTTCCGGCACGTCAACGGCGCGTGGATCGACCGCACCGAGATCCCCGACGACAAGGCGCGCTACGGCTCCTTCTACCTGCTCGCCGAAGAGGCCGAGAAGGCCGTCCGCGAGATCGTGATCGAGTCGCAGTCCGCCGTACCCGGCACCGAGGCCCGCAAGGTCGGCGACCTCTTCACCAGCTTCACCGACGAGGAGCGCATCGAGGCGCTCGGCGCCGCACCCCTCGAGCCGCTCCTGGCCGAGGTGGACGGGGTGACCGACGTGACCTCGTTCACGCGCCTCCTGGGCTCGCTCGAGAAGCAGGGCATGCCGAGCGTCGTGCAGCTCTTCGTCGACAACGACCCGGGCGACCCCGAGCGCTACGTCGTCTTCGTCGAACAGGGCGGCCTCGGCCTGCCCGACGAGTCGTACTACCGCGACGAGAAGTTCGAGTCCGTGCGGACCGCCTACCGGGCGTTCGTCGAGGAGATGCTCGGGCTCGCCGGCCTCGACGACGCCTCGGCCCGCGCCGACCGCGTGATCGAGCTCGAGACCTCCCTCGCCTCGCACCACTGGAGCAACGTCGCCACCCGCGACAGCGACAAGACCTACAACCTGCTGCCCTGGGCCGAGTTCGACGCGCTCGCCGAAGGGGTCGACCTGACGGCCTGGCGGGACGCCGTCGGCGGCCCGGCCGGCGTCTTCGACGAGCTCGTCGTGCGCGAGCCGTCGTTCGTGACCGGGCTGGCCACGTTGCTGACCGACGACCGGGTCGACGCCTGGCGCGACTGGCTGCGCTGGCAGATCGTCCGCTCGACGGCCGCCTACCTGTCGACGCCCTTCGTCGAGGCGAGCTTCGGCTTCTACGGTCGCACCCTCACCGGCACCCCCGTGCAGCGCGCCCGCTGGAAGCGCGGCGTCTCGCTCGTCGAGGGTGCCCTCGGCGAGGCCGTCGGCCGCATCTACGTCGAGCGGCACTTCGCCCCCGAGGCCAAGACCGCGATGGACGTCCTCGTCGCCCACCTCGTCGAGGCCTACCGCCAGAGCATCACGGGCCTCGAGTGGATGACCGACGAGACCCGTGCCCGGGCCCTCGACAAACTCGAGAAGTTCACGCCCAAGATCGGCTTCCCCTCGACCTGGCGCGACTACTCCGCCCTGTCGATCGACCCCGCCGACCTGGTCGGCAACGTGCGTGCCACCGCCGCCTTCGGCTTCGACCGCGAGCTGGGCAAGATCGGCAAGCCGCTCGACCGCGACGAGTGGTTCATGACGCCTCAGACCATCAACGCGTACTACAACCCGGGCATGAACGAGATCGTCTTCCCCGCGGCGATCCTGCAGTTCCCGTTCTTCGACGAGAACCGTGACGTCGCCGCCAACTACGGAGCCATCGGCGCCGTCATCGGCCACGAGATCGGCCACGGCTTCGACGACCAGGGCTCGAAGTACGACGGCGACGGCAAGCTGACCGACTGGTGGACCCCCGCGGACCGCGAGGCCTTCGAGGAGCTCACCTCGTCGCTCATCGCGCAGTACGACGCCCTCGCCCCGAAGCAGGTTCCCGACCACCACGTCAACGGCGCTCTCACGATCGGCGAGAACATCGGCGACCTCGGTGGGCTCTCGATCGCCTGGAAGGCCTACCTCATCTCGCTCCACGGCGACGAGCCGCCAGTGGTCGACGGCCTGACCGGCGCCGAGCGGTTCTTCCTCAGCTGGGCCCAGGCCTGGCAGATCAAGCTGCGCGACGAAGAGGCGATCCGCCTCATCTCGATCGACCCGCACTCGCCGAACGAGTTCCGCTGCAACCAGATCGTGCGCAACATCGACGAGTTCTACACGACGTTCGGCGTCACCGAGAGCGACGCCCTGTGGCTGCCGGTCGAGGAGCGCGTCACGATTTGGTAGGTCCGGGGCCCGGGCGCCGCGCCCGACGCGAGAACGCCGACGGCGCCGACCACGAGCCGCGTCATGGCGGCGGTCGCGCGCTCGAGTCGTTCTCGTCGTCGTTCGCGGCCCTGGGCGACCTGGCCCTCGCGGGAGGTCAGGTCTCGGCCTCGGTCGGTGACCTCGACTCGGGCGCCGACCTGCTGAGCGTCGACGAGCACCTGGCTCTGCCGGTCGGGCAGCTCGGTGCCGTCCTGCTGCTGATCGAGGTGTCGGCCCGCATCGAGGACGGCACGCTGCGTCCGCTCGACGAACTCGACCGACCCGGCGACCCCGGCGACCAGGGGCCCGGCGGTCTCTGGCCCTACCTCCGCCGGACGAGCCTCCCGGTGACCGACGCGGCGACGCTCGTCGGAGCCTTCCGTGACGCGGCGGCGATCGACGCGCTCATCGGTCGGGTCGGCTTGGCCGCGGTGCGGGCACGGGGCGAGTCGCTCGGGCTCACGAAGACGGCCCTCCTCGACGTGACGCGGTCGTCGCGCGGCCCCGACGACGCGCCCGCGCTCGCCGTCGGCTCGGCCCACGAGCTGGCCGGCCTGATGGTGTCCCTGGCCCGCGGCGAGGTCGTCGACCGCGCCGTCTCGAACCGGGTGCTCGGCTGGCTGTCGCTGGGTGCCGACACGTCGCTCGTCGCCGCACCGTTCGGTCTCGATCCGCTCGGGCACCGACGACTCGACCACGACCTCCAGATCGTCCACACGACGGGCGGCGACCCGGGGGTGCGCTCCGAGCTCGGGGTGCTGCGCGGACCGCACCGCAGCGTGGCGTACTGCGTGATCGTCACGTTCGACGACCTGACGCTCGCCCACCGCCTCCGCGCTCTCGACGCCCTGCGGGCCGTGGGCACCGACGCTCTCGAGTACGTGCACTGAGCGGCGACACGAGCCGAGCCGTGCAGGGCCGGGCCGGGCCGGGCCGTGCCGTGCCGCGCGTCGGCTCAGTCGACCAGGTCGAGCCCTCGCAGGCGTTCGAGCGTAGCGACCCCGGCCGGCGGGCACCGGTCGGCGTCGGCCGAGGTCACCCAGTGCACCGCGCCGACCTCGGCGGCGGGAGCGGGCTCGGGGCTCGTCGCCGCGAGCTCGGCGGCGAAGACCGTCATGGCGACCTGTCGGCCCTCGGGCTCGCCGTGAGCCTGCGTCACGACCGTGAACAGCTCGGCCACGGTCGCCGGGTCGAGTTCGACGCCGACCTCTTCGCGTGATTCTCGGACCAGCGCCTCGGCTGCGGTCTCGCCGGCCTCGAGCTTGCCGCCCGGCAGGTAGAGCACGTCACGACCGCGCGCCGTGACCATCAGCATCCGCCGGTCACGGACGAGGGCGAGCGCGCTGACGACGATGGTGTCCATCAGGCCATCCTCGGGCACGGTGGCCGAGCTCTCGACCTCGCGCCGTCGAGAGACGGTCAGCCCGCCGAGGCCTGACGCTCGTCGTCGACGGCGCGCAACGTCGAGGACGAGGAGGCGCGGCGTGCGTCGGTCACGCCGAACAGCGCCTCGAGACCGTCGCGGAACTCGTCGCCGCGGCCCTCGCGGGCCAGCTCGCGCGCCCGGACGGAGGGGGTGTGCAGCAGGACGCCGGCGAGGTGTCGCAGGGCCGACTCGGTGCGCTCGGACGAGTCGCCGCGCGACCGCGCGCGCTCGATCTCGGCGTCGAGCAGGTCGAAGACGTGCTTGCGCAGCGCGACGACCGACGGGGTGAGCGACTGCTCGGCGGCGACGGCCTGGAACTCGGCGGCCGCCGACGTGACGAGGGCGCGGGCGTCGTCGGCCGCACTGAGCTGGGGCAGCGGGGCGTGCAGGCTGATGGTCTCGAGGTCGAGCAGCTCGACTCCCTCGACGCTCGAGACGAGCGGGTCGACGTTGCGGGGCAGGCCGAGGTCGATCACGAGGCGACGACCGCCCGGGCGGACGACGTCGCGGGTCACGACCGGCTCGGTGGTCGAGGTGCAGGTGATCAGCACGTCGCTCCAGGCGACTGCGGTCGCGAGGTCGTCGTAGGGGGTCGCGGCGTGCTTGAGGCCGAACCACTCGGCGCGGCCTGAACCCGAGTAGACGGCGAGCTGGTCGGCGCCGCGGTCGCGGAGAGCGGCCACGGTGGTGGCGGCGTACTGGCCGGTGCCCACGATGAGGACGCGGGCCTCGGACCAGTCGGTGACCCGTGAGGACGCCAGTTCGAGGGCGAGGCGCACGAGTGAACGACCCGCGCCTCCGACGTTCGTCTGGTTCTTGATGCCGCGAGAGGTCTGTGACGCCTTCTGGAAGAGGCGCTCGAGGTCGCGCGAGGTGGTGCCGTCGTGGCGGGCGCGTTCGAGCGAGCGGCGCACCTGGCCCGAGATCTCGTCCTCGCCGACGACGACCGACTCGAGGCCCGAGCTGACGGCGAACAGGTGCTCGACGACCTCGTCGCCGGTGATGACCCGCACGCTGTCGCGCAGGTCGTCGGGCTCGACGCCGCTGGCCGTGCTCATGGTCTCGATGGTGGCCTCGACGGCCAAGGCGCTGCCCGCGGTGAGGGGCTCGTCGACGTCGAGGTAGGCCTCGAAACGGTTGCAGGTCGCGAGCACGACCGCGCCGCTGACGAAGTCGCTGCCGTCGACCAGGGTGCCCGCCGCCGAGGGTGCGCCGATGCTCAGCCTCTCGAGGAGGTCGAAGCTGGCGTTCTGGTGGGACGCCGTGAGGCAGATGAGCACTGAGTGATCCTAACTCTGATCGGCGTTTTCGGCTGGGCGTTGACTCGACGTCGAGTGGCCGGGAATGCATCCTGGCAGTTGCAACTTGCAACACGGGTGTCGGCGTCCGCATTCCGGACGGCGGCGCGCACCGCATCGACGAAGGAGAACACCATGACCTCGACCACCAGCATCCAGTGGCAGCTCGTCGCCCGCCCGCACGGCGAGCCCACCCCCGACGACGTCGCCCGGGTCGAGGTGACCCTGCCCGAGCTCGCCGACGGCGAGGTGCGCGTGCAGAACGAGTTCCTCTCGGTCGACCCCTACATGCGCGGTCGCATGAACGACGTGAAGTCGTACATCCCGCCCTTCGCGCTCGGCGAGACCATGACCGGCGGTGCCGTCGGCCGCGTCGTCGAGTCCCGTTCGGACGACCTGCCGGTCGGCACCGTGGTGCTGCACGACCAGGGCTGGCGCGACGTGGCCCAGGGAGGCGCGGCCGCCTTCCGCGCCGTGCAGCCCGTCGACGGCGTGCCGCTGTCGGCGTACCTGGGCGTGCTCGGCCTCACCGGCCTCACGGCGTACGTCGGCCTCACCGAGATCGCCGGCATCCGCGAGGGCGACGTCGTCTTCGTCTCGGGCGCCGCCGGGGCCGTCGGCACCATGGTCGGCCAGATCGCGCGCCTCAAGGGAGCCTCGCGCGTCATCGGCAGCGCCGGTTCGGCCGAGAAGGTCGAGCTGCTGACCTCGAAGTACGGCTTCGACGCCGCCTTCAACTACCGTGACGGCGACGTCTCCGAGTTGCTCGCCGAGGCCGCACCCGACGGCATCGACCTCTACTTCGACAACGTCGGCGGCGACCACCTGTCGGCCGCCCTCGCCTCGTTCCGCACCGGCGGCCGCGCCGCGCTCTGCGGCTCGATCGCGAACTACAACTCGACCGGCGCCCCGGTCGGCATCACCGGCATGACCAACATGGTCACGCGCGGCCTCACGATGAAGGGCTTCACGCTGGGCGACTACCGCCACCTCGCACCCGCCTTCCAGGCCGAGATGGGCCCCTGGCTCTCCGCCGGCGACGTCGTGTACGACGAGACCGTCGTCGAGGGCGTCGACAACGCGTTCGACGCCTTCACCGGGCTGATGCGCGGTGCCAACGTCGGGAAGATGGTCGTCGCGGTCTCCTGACCCGCGCCTCCTCGGCCGCTCCCGCGTTCGAGGCGACCCGACCGGGACGGTCTCGCCGAGGCGGGGCCGGCGGCGGGTCGCCTCGACGTGACGTCCAGCGGGCGATGGGACAATCGACCACGTGACCCAGACCTCCGCCCTGCCCGAGCAGCACCCGCTGGCCGCCGGCCTCACGACGCGTTCACCGTTGGTCCGCGCGTTGCGCGGCGACCGGCCCGAGACGCTGCCGGTGTGGTTCATGCGCCAGGCGGGGCGCTCGCTGCCCGAGTACCGCGAGCTGCGCGTCGGCACCAAGATGCTCGACGCCTGCCTCACGCCCGACCTGGCGAGCGAGATCACGCTGCAGCCCGTCCGCCGTCACGGCGTCGACGCGGGCATCTTCTTCAGCGACATCGTCGTGCCGATCAAGCTGGCCGGCGTGGCGGTCGACATCGTCCCGGGGCGCGGGCCGGTGCTCGAGACGCCGATCCGCACGGCGGCCGACGTCGCGGCCCTCCGACCCGTCGATCCGGAGGCGCTGGCCCCGATCGCCGCGGGCGTCGCCCAGACCGGCGCGCAGCTCGGCAGCACGCCGCTGATCGGGTTCGCCGGTGCGCCCTTCACGCTCGCCGCCTACCTCGTCGAGGGCGGGCCGTCGAAGGACCACATCCGCGCCCGGGCCCTCATGCACAGCGACCCCGAGACCTGGGACGCCCTGCTGACCTGGGCCGCCGACGTGACCGGCGCCTTCCTGCGGGCCCAGGTGCTCGCGGGTGCGAGCGCCGCCCAGTTGTTCGACTCGTGGGTCGGGTCGCTGTCGTTGGCCGACTACATCGCGCACGTCGCCCGCCACTCGGCCCGGGCGCTGTCGCACGTCGCCGACCTCGACGTGCCCCGCATCCACTTCGGCGTGGGCAGCGGCGAGGTGCTGGCCGCCATGCGCGACGTCGGCACCGACGCCGTCGGCGTCGACTGGCGCATCCCGCTCGACGAGGCCTCGCGTCGCCTCGGCGGCTCGACCCCGGTGCAGGGCAACATCGACCCGGCCATGCTCCAGGCGCCCTGGGCCGTGCTCGAGGCGCACGTCCGCGACGTGGTCGAGCGTGGTCGGGCGGCCCCGGCGCACGTCCTCAACCTCGGCCACGGCGTCAGCCCCGACACCGACCCCGACGTGCTCACCCGCATCGTCGAGCTCGCCCACACGCTGTGACCCCGCCCGTCGTCACCCCGGGCGCCGTCGTCGACGTCGCCGTGGTGGGCGGCGGCATGGGCGGCATCGTGCTCGCCAGGGACCTGGCCGCCGCCGGGCTGAGCGTCGTCCTGTTCGAGGCGTCCGACCGTCTCGGCGGCGAGGTCTCGCGACACGTGGTCGCCGGCATCGCGCTCGACGCCGGGGCCGAGAGCTTCGCGACCCGTGGCGGCACGGTCGCCGGTTTCGCCACCGAACTCGGCCTCGGCGACGACATCGTCCTGCCCGACCCGCGCGGTGCCTGGCTGCACGAGGCCGACGGCGAATCCTTCCCGATCCCGCGGACGGGGTTGCTCGGCATCCCCGGCGACCCGTCCGCCGCCGACGTCCGCGCCGTCGCCGGCGAGGCCGGGGTGGCGCGCGCGCCCGCCGCCGCCGGGCTGCCCGCCGACGTCGGGTCGGAAGAAACCACCCTGGGTGGTCTCGTCCGCGCCCGCATGGGCGAGGCCGTCGTCGACCGGCTCGTCAGTCCCATCGTCTCGGGCGTCCACTCGCTCCACCCCGACCTCCTCGCCGTCGACCGCGTCGCCCCCGGACTGCGCTCGGCCCTGCAGCGCGAGGGCAGCCTCGCCGCCGCCGTGCTCGGGCTCCGGGCCCTGGCCCCGGCCGGCTCGGCGGGGGCGGGCATCCGCGGCGGCCCCGCCCCCCTCGTCGACCCGATCGTCGCCGACCCCGAGCGGGACGGCGTCGACGTCCGCCTCGGCACCCGCGTCCGCTCGATCGACGAGACGAGCGTCGAGACCGCCGGCGGTGAGTACGTCCGCGCGCGACAGGTCGTGCTGGCCGTGGGGGACCACGACGCGGTGGCCCTGACGACCCGCGCCTCCTCGGTGCCGCCCGGGGCGATCACCCTCGCGACCCTCGTCGTCGACCGGCCCGAGCTCGACGCGGCGCCCCGGGGCACGGGCGTGCTCGTCGCCCCCGGCTCGACCGGCCTGCGCGCCAAGGCACTCACCCACGCGACCGTCAAGTGGAGCTGGCTGGCCGACCTCGCCGGGGGACGCCACGTGCTGCGGCTCAGCTTCGACTCACCCGTCGTCGACCGTGGCACGCCCGACGCCGAGGTGCGCGACGCGGCGCTCGCCGACGCCGCGACCCTGCTCGGCGTCGACCTCGCCGAGCGCCACCTGGTCGGCTTCGGCCGGGCCGCCTGGGACGCCCCGCGCCGGGCCGAGGCGGCGGCCGTCACCGAGCCCGGGGTCGGGGTCGGGCAGGCAGGAGGCGCGGTGGCGGGACGTGGGCTCGCCGCGATCATCGCCCCCTCGCGTCGTCAGGCCGCCTCCCTGGTGGCGGCGCTCTCGTCGCCCCCGTCCCGCGACGGAGGCCCCGGGGTCGGTCGGCTTCGGTCCGGCGCGGGCGTCGGGCAGCCGCCTCGGGCTACATTGGGGGGACGTGTGCGGCACATGCCGTCGCGCGTACGACCACGAATGGAGTCCCCCGTGCGAGGCAAACTGATCTTCGTCGCCGGAGCCGCTGTCGGATTCGTGCTCGGCGCCCGCGCCGGCCACGACCGTTACGAGCAGATCACCGAGAGGGCGTCCAAGGTCTGGAACAGCCGGGCGGTGCAGCGCCAGGTCGCCAAGGGCCAGGACTTCGCCGGTGCCAAGACGGCCGACGGCGTCGACGCCGTCGTCACGGGCATCACCCGCGGTATCTCCAAGGCCTTCGGCGGCGGCCGCAAGAAATGACCGACTCGACGCGCAGCGACAAGGTGCGGCACAAGACGAGGCCGCGGTCGCTCTTCGCCCTCGTGCAAGACGTCCCGACGCTGGTCACCGACCTCGTCAAGGGCGAGCTGGCCCTGCTCAAGTACGAGGTCATCGGCACGCTCAAGGCCTTCGGCATCGGTGCCGGGTTCCTCGTCGGGGCACTCGTCTTCGTCTTCGCCATGCTCGGCGTCCTGTTGACCGGCATCGTGCTGCTGCTCGCCATCTGGCTTCCCGGCTGGGCCTCGGCCCTCATCGTCGCCGGCGTGCTGCTGCTCGTCGCCGCCCTGCTGGCGTTCCTCGGGTACAAGGCGATCAAGAAGGGGCTCCCCGCGGTCCCCGAGAAGACCATCGCGAGCCTCAAGGCCGACCTCAAGGCCGTCAAGGGCGTGGGCTCGATCCCCGGCGCCCGCCTCGACGAGCGCTGACGCGCCTCCTCGACATCCCCATCCTTCCCGTTCCCGACAGGAGCACCGTGAGCGACAGCAGCGACATCCAGGCCCACATCGACCGCACTCGCGCCGAGCTCGCCGCGACGCTCAACGAGCTCGAGGACAAGCTGAACGTGCCCAAGCAGCTGGGCATCGCCGGGCACCGCGCCAAGGCGTCGTTCGACCGCGACAAGACCCCGTGGCTCGCCGCCGCCGGGGCGGGCGCACTGGCCGTCGCGGGCGTCGTCGTCGCGCTCGTCAAGCGCCGCTGAGCGGTCGCCGGGCTCGCCCGACGGTTCGTCCCCAGAGAGCACCCGGACCCGTTCGCTCGACCGGGAGCAACCTGGTTGGGCTCCCAGCGTGCCGAGAGGGAGAATGACTGCATGAGTTCCAGCGCCGACACGGCAGCGCCCGTCCTGCCGACGTCCGATTCGCCCGCAGCACCCGTCCAGACCGAGGCCGGTGACGCGGCGGCGAGCACTCCTCCGCCCGCCGAACGTCTCGGTTACACGCTCTGGGCCGTGCTGCGTCGCGACCCGCAGAACCCCTACGCCCCCGAGCTCGACGACGTCCCGCAACTCGACGCGGTCGTGGACGCCCTCGCCGGGCTCGGCGTCACCGTGCGCGGCTTCTACGACGTCAGCGCCCTGCGGGCCGACGCCGACATCATGATCTGGCTGCACGGCGAGGTCCCCGAGGCCGTCCAGTCCGCCTACCGGCAACTGTTGCGCACCGACGTGTTGGGCGGCCTGCTGCCCACCTGGAACGCCATGGGCATGCACCGCGAGGCCGAGTTCTCGCGCAACCACAGCCCGGCCTTCATGCGCGGCAAAGAGCCCGAGACCTGGCTCACGGTGTACCCGTTCGTGCGCAGCTACGAGTGGTACCTGCTGCCCGAGGCCGAGCGCCGTCAGATGCTCGCCGAGCACGGCAAGCAGGGCTCCGAGCACCGCGCGGTGCTGACGAACACGGTCGCCAGCTTCTCCCTCGGCGACTACGAGTGGATCCTCGCGCTCGAGGCGCCCGAGCTCGTCCAACTCGTCGACCTCATGCGCGACCTGCGCTACACCGAGGCCCGACGCCACGTCCGCGAAGAGATCCCGTTCTTCACGGGCCGCCGCATCCCCACCACCGACATCATCGAGGTCTTGTCGTGACCGACACCAGCAACATCACCAACGGGCAGCTCGTCCGCAACGCCACACCCGCCGCCGCCGCGGGGCCAGAGCACGTCTCCGAGCCGACCGACTACGACGCCATCCTGCTGGCCGGTTTCGGCGGGCCCGAGGGGCAGGACGACGTCATCCCGTTCCTGCGCAACGTCACGCGTGGTCGGGGCATCCCCGAAGAACGACTCGAAGAGGTCGCGACGCACTACCGCCACTTCGGCGGCGTCAGCCCGATCAACGAGCACAACCGCGAGCTCAAGGCGGCCCTCGAGGCCGAGCTCGAGCGTCGCGGCATCGACCTGCCGGTCATCTGGGGCAACCGCAACTGGCAGCCGTACATGGCCGACGCGGTGCGCGAGGCCGACGAGCGCGGGTTCCGCAAGTTGATCGCGGTCGCGACCAGCGCCTACTCGTCCTACAGCTCGTGCCGCCAGTACCGCGAGGACTTCGCGATGGCGCTCGACGCCACCGGGCTCGAGGGCACCATGCAGATCGACAAGGTGCGCCAGTTCTTCGACCACCCCGGGTTCGTGCAGCCGTTCATCGACGGTGTGCGCGACGCGCTCGTCAAGGCGCGCGCCGAGAACGAGGGCCTCGACCTCTCGACCGAGGTCCAGGTGCTCTTCGCCACGCACTCGATCCCGTCGACCGACGCTGCCAAGAGCGGCCCCGAGGCGCGCGGCTTCGACGCCGACGGTGCCTACGCCGCCCAGCACAAGGCCGTCGCCGAGGTCGTCATGGCCGCGGCCGAGGCCGCACTCGACCTCGACCTGCCCGAGGGTGGCGGCACGACCGTCCCGTGGCAGCTCGTCTACCAGTCGCGCAGCGGCCCGCCCTCGATGCCGTGGCTCGAGCCCGACATCAACGACGCCATCGACGACCTGGCCGGTGGCCCGACCCGTGCCGTGATCATCGTTCCGCTCGGGTTCGTCAGCGACCACATGGAGGTCATGTGGGACCTCGACAACGAGGCGATGGAGACCAGCGAGAAGAACGGTTTCTGGGCGACGCGCACCCCGACACCGGGCATCGACCCGAACTACGTCACCGGTCTCGTCGACCTCGTCCTCGAGCGTCGTGACGGCGTCCCGGCCGAGGACCGTCCTCACGTCACCGACCTAGGGCCCTGGTACGACGTGTGCCGTCCCGGCTGCTGCGAGAACGTCCGCCTCGGATTCAAGCCCGCCCTGTCCGGGCTGGTCCCCTGACCCCCGTGGCGACCATCCGCATCGGAACCCGGGGCAGCGCGTTGGCCGTCGCCCAGTCGACGACGGTCGCCGACCGCATCGCGGCCGCGACCGGTCACGACGTCGAACTCGTCCGCATCAAGACCGAGGGCGACCGGTCCCAGGGCACCGGTGAGTCGCTCGCCTCGCTCGGTGGCACCGGCGTCTTCGCGAGTGCCCTTCGCGAAGCGCTGCTCGCGGACGAGTGCGACGCGCTCGTGCACTCCCTCAAAGACCTGCCCACCGCCACGCATCCTGGTCTCGTCATCGGGGCGACACCCGGCCGGGCGGACGCCCGTGACGCCCTCTGCGCCCGCGACGGACTGACCCTCGAGGGGCTGCCGCAGGGCGCTCGCGTCGGCACGGGATCGCCGCGTCGTGCCGCCCAGTTGCTCTCGCGACGTCCCGACCTCGAGGTCGTCGACATCCGCGGCAACGTCGACACGCGGCTGGGCCGCGTCGGCGTCGACCTCGACGCCGTCCTGCTCAGTGCGGCCGGGCTCGGCCGCCTGGGACGGCTCGACGCCGCGACCGAACTGCTGGGGCTCGGTTTCTGGCCCAGCGCGCCGGGCCAGGGCTCGTTGGCCGTCGAGGTGCGCGAAGGCGATCCCGACGAGGCGCTCGCTCGCGGTCTGGCCGCCATCGAGGACGCCGAGACCCGCCTCGTGGTGACGGCCGAGCGGGCCGTGCTGGCCGGCCTCGAGGCCGGCTGCGCGGCACCCGTCGGTGCCAGTGCCGTCATCGACGCCGGGTTGCTGCTGCTCAGTGCGACCGTGTACAGCCCCGACGGCAGCCGACGCCTCAGCTCGTCGCACGCCGTCTCCCTCGACGACGGCCCGCTCGTCGCGCGTCTCGCCGACGTCCACGAGGTCGCGGGTCGGGTGGTCGACGAACTGCTCGACTCCGGCGCGGCCGAGTCCGCCCCGTTGGGGGGCGGACCGTCCGGCGGCGACCCCCTGGGCGGCGCCTCGTGACCGCCGACAAGCCGCTCAAGGGCGTCCGCGTCCTGGTGCCGCGCGGTGGCAAGTGGGGCGACGGGGTCGCGGCCTCCCTCCGGTCGCGCGGTGCCGCGCCGGTGATCGCCCCCCTCATCACCTTCCCCCCCGCCGAGACGCCCGGGCTGCTCGCCGCCGCCCTGGCCCGCCTCGCGTCCGGTGTCTACGAGTGGCTCGTCGTCCCGAGCGCCACCACGGTCGACGTGTTGGTCGGCAACGGCATCCGGCCCCCCGCGTCGACCCGGGTCGCCGCGGTCGGCGAGACCACCGCGGCCGCGCTGGGCCTGGCGGGCATCCGCGTCGACTTCGTCCCCGAGGGCGACAACTCGGCCCGCGGGCTCGTGAAGGAGTGGCCGGCCGACGAGGTCACCGGTCGCGTGCTCGTGCCGCAGTCCGACCTGGCCGAGCCGACGCTCGTCGCCGGGCTGTCGGCCCGCGGCTTCGACGCCGAGTTCGTCTCGGCGTACCGCACGGTCGGCGTGCCCGTCTCGGCCGAGGTGCGCGACGGCGTCGCCGACGGCTCGATCGGCGTACTGCTCGTGACCTCGGGCAGCGTGGCCCGTCAGATCGCCGCCCAGCTGGCGCCCCTGCCGACGGCGACCCTCGTCGCGTGCATCGGCCCGCGCACCGCCTTCGACGCCCGTGCCGCGGGGCTGCCCGTGCACCTGATCGCCGAGACCCGATCGGCGGCCGCCCTCGTCGAGGCCGTGGTGGACCACGCCCTCGACGGCCCGGCCGCCGGAACGCCCCCCACCGAGAAGGACTGATGTCTGACTTCCCCCGCGTGCGGCCCCGCCGCCTGCGCGCCACCCCTGCCCTGCGCCGTCTGACGGCCGAGACCCGCCTCCACCCCGCCGATCTCGTCCTGCCGATGTTCGTCCGCGAGGGCATCGACGAACCCGCCCCGATCTCGTCCATGCCGGGCGTCGTCCACCACAGCCTGTCGAGCCTGCCCCGGGCGATCGAGCAGGCCGCCGAGGCCGGCGTCGGCGGAGTCATGCTCTTCGGCGTTCCCCTCGAGAAGGACGCCGTCGGATCGGGCGCGACCGACCCCGAGGGCATCCTGAACGTGGCGACCCGCGTGGCGGTCGACGCCGCCCAGGGTGCGCTGGTCGTCCAGACCGACCTCTGCCTCGACGAGTTCACCGACCACGGCCACTGCGGCGTGCTCGCCGCCGACGGCTCGGTCGACAACGACGCCACCCTCGTGCGCTACGACGAGATGGCGGTCGTCCAGGCCGAGGCCGGCTCGCAGCTGATCGGCATGAGCGGCATGATGGACGGCCAGATCGGCTCGGCCCGCGACGCGCTCGACGAGGCCGGTTTCGGCGGTACGGCACTGCTCGCCTACGCCGCCAAGTACGCGTCGGCCTTCTACGGCCCCTTCCGTGAGGCCGTCCAGTCGACCCTCGTCGGCGACCGCCGCACCTACCAGATGGACGCCGCCAACGGGCGCGAGGGCCTCCGCGAGGTCGACCTCGACATCGCCGAGGGTGCCGACGTCGTCATGGTGAAGCCGGCCATGAGCTACCTCGACGTCCTCGCCGAGACCGCCGCGACCAGCACGGTGCCGGTCTGGGCGTACCAGATCAGCGGTGAGTACGCCATGATCCAGGCGGCCGCCGCGAACGGCTGGATCGACCTCGACGCCGCGTCCTACGAGAGCGTCCTGTCGATCAAGCGGGCGGGGGCGGACACGATCCTGACGTACTGGGCCACCGAACTGGCCACGCGCCTCCAGAAAGAGCGGTTCTGATGACCGAGCAGAGCAACGACACCTACTTCACCCGGGCGAAGCGGTCGATCCCGGGCGGCGTCAACTCGCCCGTCCGCGCCTACGGCTCCGTCGGCGGGACGCCACGGTTCCTCGTGGGCGCCAAGGGCGCGTACGTCACGGATGCCGAGGGACGCGACTACGTCGACCTGGTCGCCTCCTGGGGCCCCGCGATCCTCGGGCACACGCACCCCGAGGTGCTCGAGGCCGTTCAGCAGGCCGCGGCGCGTGGCCTGTCGTTCGGGGCGTCGACCCCGGCCGAGACCGAACTCGCCGAGCTGGTCCGTGAACGCGTCGCCGTCGGCGAGCAGCGTCCGATCGGCAAGCTGCGCATGGTGTCCACCGGCACCGAGGCGACCATGACGGCCATCCGTCTCGCCCGCGGCTACACCGGTCGCGACCTGCTCGTGAAGTTCGCCGGGCACTACCACGGTCACTCGGACTCGCTGCTGGCCGAGGCCGGTTCGGGCGTCGCCACGCTGTCGATGCCCGGTTCGGCCGGCATCACGGCCGAGACCGCCGCCCAGACGCTCGTCCTGCCCTACAACGACCTCGACGCCGTGCGCGCGGCCTTCGACGAGCACGGCCCGCGCATCGCGGCTGTCATCGTCGAGGCGGCCGCCGCGAACATGGGCGTGCTCGCGCCACAGCGCGGCTTCAACCGCAGCCTGTCCGAGATCACGCGACGCCACGGCTCGCTGCTGATCGTCGACGAGGTGCTCACCGGCTTCCGCGTGGGTCGCGCCGGCTGGTGGGGTCTCGAGGCCGCCCGGGTCGTTCCCGACGGCGCCGGGTGGGAGCCCGACCTCGTCACGTTCGGCAAGGTCATCGGCGGGGGCATGCCCCTGGCGGCCCTCGGCGGCCGCGCCGAGGTGATGGACTTCCTCGCCCCGCTCGGGCCGGTGTACCAGGCGGGCACGCTCAGCGGCAATCCCGTCGCCGTCGCCGCCGGCATCGCCACGCTGAGGCTCGCGACGCCCGAGGTCTATGCCCGGCTCGACACCGTCGCCGACCAGCTGTCGGCCGGCGTCTCGGCCGCCCTGTCCGCCGAGGGGGTCGAGCACAGCGTGCAACGCGCCGGGTCGCTCTTCTCGTTCGCGTTCACGCCGACGGCCCCGAACGACTACGACGACGTCCGGGCCCAACAGGCCTGGCGTTATCCGCCGTTCTTCCACGCCATGCTCGACGCCGGGGTCAACCTGCCGCCGTCGGTGTTCGAGGCGTGGTTCGTCACGGCGGCCCACGACGACGACGTGGTGTCGCGCACCCTCGACGCCGTGCCCGCCGCAGCCAAGGCCGCAGCGGCTGCTCAGGCGCCCCACTAGTCCGCGCGAGCGCGCGCCGCGCCATCCGTTCCGGCTCGCCGGGGCGCGGCCTGCCCTGCGTGCCGGGCTCGCCCTGCCCGTCACTCGGGGCCAGGCCCGCTCCACCGCATCCCGCCGCGATGTGAAAAAACCGCCACATCATTTCTTGGCGGGTTGTTTACATCGTGGCGGGGTGGCGGGG
>NZ_LHOZ01000058.1:0-24419 GCF_001297205.1 Frigoribacterium sp. RIT-PI-h
GATGGGCACCGCGCCTCCTCGCCGGGTCGGCCCCGTGTCGCGATGAACCCGGTTTCGAACGATGCACCCGGTTGCGACCGGGTGTTCGGTTCGAAACCGGGTTCATGGGCGCAGGAGGGCTCGCGTTGACAGGAGGGGGCGGCTCGTCTACTGTCGTGGAATCGGTTCCATGGAATCGATTCCACGCAGCGGACACGCCCTGCGACCCGCACCACTACGACGAGGTAGAGCCCGATGAACACCGTGACGATCAGGGACGTGGCGCAGCGCGCCGGCGTCTCGGCCGCGACGGCATCGCGCGTGCTGTCGGGCAACCCGGCCACCTCCGCCGAGTCGAGGGCCCAGGTCGAGCAGGCCGTGCGCGAGCTCGACTTCCGCCCCAACGCCCAGGCCCGGGCGCTGCGCTCGACCCGCTCCGACACCGTCGGCCTGCTCGTGTCCGACGTCCGCAACCCGTTCTTCGCCGATCTCGCCCACACCATCGAGCAGTCGCTGCTCGAGCTCGGCTACGTCACCCTCCTCGGCAACGCCAACGAGAACCGCGAGCAGCAGGACCGCTACCTCGACACCCTCATCTCGCGCCGCGTCGACGGCGTCATCGTCGCCCCTCAGGGCACCGACTCGGCCAGCATCGATTCGCTGCTCGCCCGCGAGGTGCCGACGGTGTTCGTCGACCGCACCATCCCCGGCGTCGACGTGCCGAGCGTGACGACCGACAGCGTCCCCGGCATCCGCGCCGCCGTGCAGCACCTCGTCGACCTCGGCCACGAGCGCGTCGGCTACGTCGCGGGCCCGCAGAGCGTGTCCACCGGCCGCGAGCGACTCGAGGCGTGGACCGCCGCTGCCGCCGAGCTGGGCCTCAGCACCGACCCCGACCTGGTCTACGTCGGCGACTTCCAGTCCGCCAGCGGGTCGGCCGCCGTGCACGCCCTGTTCGTGCTCGACGAGCCACCGACCGCGCTGCTCGCCGCCGACAGCCTCATGGCCGTGGGCGCCATCGCCATGCTCAACCGACTCGGCATGCGCATGGGCACCGACGTCTCGGTCATCGCGTTCGACGACATCGAGTGGTTCTCGCTGCTCGACCCGGCCCTCACCGTCATCGCGCACAGCGTCGAGGAGATGGGCCGCATCGCCGTCCAGCTGCTGCACGAGGTCATCGACGGGCGCACGCCCGACTCCGTCGTGCTGCCCAGCGAACTGATCGTCCGCGAGTCGACGACCCGCGCCTCCTCGTCCCCGACGCACCCGACGCACCCCACCCGACCCCGACCCCTCGGCAGGAACTGACCCATGCCCCACTCGATCGACGACGATCGCCCCCTGCTCACGCTCGAGAACGTCAGCAAGTCGTTCGGCCCCGTGCGGGTCATCGACGACGTCACCGTGCACGTCCGGCCCGGCCGCGTGCAGGTGCTGCTCGGCGAGAACGGCGCCGGCAAGTCCACCCTGATCAAGATGATGTCGGGCGTGTACCAGCCCGACGCCGGCCGCGTGCTGGTCGACGGCGAGGCCGTCCACCTGCCGAACACGCACGCCGCCGAGAAGCTCGGCATCGCGACGATCCACCAAGAGCTGAACCTCGTCGCCTCGCTGAGCGTCGCCGAGAACGTGATGATGGGGCGGTTCCCGACCCGGTTCGGCCTGGTCGACCGCCGCGAGCTGAAGAAGCGCGCCCGTGCAGCCCTCGACCTGATCGGGCTCGACGTCGACGTCGACCAGAAGGTCGGCGAGCTCGGCATCGCCCGCCAGCAGCTGGTCGAGATCGCGAAGGCGCTGAGCATCGACGCACGCATCCTGATCCTCGACGAGCCGACCGCGGCGCTGACCCGGCACGAGACCGAGATCCTCTTCCGCGTCGTCGAGCAGCTGCGCGCCCGCGGCGTCGGCATGCTGTTCATCAGCCACCACCTCGACGAGATCGCCGAGATCGGCGACACCGTGGCCGTCCTGCGCGACGGTGCGTTCGTCGCCGAGGTGCCCGCGTCGACCGACGAGGACGAGCTCGTCCGCCTGATGGTCGGCCGCGACATCGCGCACCAGTACCCGCGCACACCCGGCAGCGAGAGCGGCTCCCCCGTCGTCCTGCAGGTCGAGGGCCTGACGTCGAAGACCTTCCGCGACGTGTCGTTCGAGGTGCGGGCGGGCGAGGTGCTCGGCATCGCCGGGCTCGTCGGCGCCGGTCGAACCGAGGTCGTCCGCGCGATCGCGGGGGTCGACAAGTACGACTCCGGCTCCGTGACGGTGCGCGGCAAGCGCCTCAAGAAGGGCGACGTCGCGGGGGCCATCGCCGCGGGCGTCGGCCACGTGCCGGAGGACCGGAAGGCGCAGGGGCTCGTGCTGGGCGCCTCCGTCAACGACAACCTCGGCTACGCGACGCTCGCCAGCAGCGCGAAGGCCGGCCTGGTCGACTTCGCCGGACAGCGCGCGAAGGCCGACGAGGTCGCCTCGACCCTGCGGATCCGCATGCGCGACATCGACCAGGAGATCGGCTCGCTGTCGGGTGGCAACCAGCAGAAGGCCGTGTTCGGCCGCTGGATCATCGCCGGCTCGACGGTGCTGCTGCTCGACGAGCCGACCCGCGGCGTCGACGTCGGCGCGAAGGTCGAGATCTACGAGCTGGTGAACCGGATCACCGACGCCGGAGGCGCGGTCGTGATGGTCAGCAGCGAGCTGCCCGAGGTGATGGGCATGAGCGACCGCATCCTCGTGATGCGCGACGGAGTCGTCGCCGGCGAGGTCGCCGCGGCCGACGCCACCCAGGACACGCTGATGACGCTCGCGGCACGCGACGTCCCCCTGACGAACTGACCGAGAAGCACGGACCCGAGGACGACACCCATGACCACCACCACCGCGAAGGCGCAGCGACGCTCCTTCGACATCAAGACCTTCCTGGCCGCGAACGGAGCCCTCGTCGGACTCGTCGTGCTGTGCCTGGCCCTGTTCATCGCGACGCCGGACTTCCTGACCGGCCGCAACCTGCTGAACATCGGCATCCAGGTGTCGACCGTCGCCGTGCTGGCGTTCGGAATGACCTTCGTCATCGTGGCGGGCGGCATCGGCCTCTCGGTCGGCTCCGTCGCCCCGCTGTCGGCGGTGGGCTCGGGCTGGGTCTTCGCCCCGGCGGGGCTGCCCGGCGGCCTGGCGCTCGCGCTCGGACTCGGCACGGGCCTCGTGGCCGGCCTGGTCAACGGGTTCGCCAGCGCCTACGGCAAGCTGCCGTCGTTCATCGCGACGCTCGCCATGCTCAGCGTGGCGCGGGGCCTGACCCTCGTCGTCTCGGACGGTCGCCCGATCGCGACTCCCCCGGCCGTGTCGTTCCTCGGTGGCAACATCGGGCCGGTGCCCGTGCCGATCATCGTGCTCGTGCTGGCCGCGATCGTCGCGTCGTTCATCCTCAACCGCACCGTCATCGGCCGGTCGATGTACGCCGTCGGTGGCAACGCCGAGGCCGCGCGCCTCTCGGGCCTGCCGGTCAAGCGCATCGTCGTCACCGTCTTCGGCCTGGCCGGGCTGTTCGCGGCCCTCGCCGGTCTGCTGCTCGCCGGTCGCCTCGACTCGGCCCAGCCCCAGGCGGCCTCGGGTTACGAGCTCGACGCCATCGCCGCGGTCGTCATCGGTGGCGCGAGCCTGGCCGGCGGCGTCGGCCGCATCTCGGGCACCATCATCGGCGCCCTGGTGCTCGTCGTCATCCGCAACGGCCTCAACCTGCTGAACGTCACGTCGTTCTGGCAGCAGGTCGTCATCGGCCTCGTCATCGCCCTCGCCGTCGGCGTCGACGTGCTGCGCCGCAAGACGCGCAGCAGCTGACCTTTTCCACCCAACCCAACCCGAAGGACACACGATGAAGTTGACCTCGTTCCGCAAGGCCGCCACCGTCACCGCGATCGCCGCCCTGGTCGCGACCGGCACCGCCGGCTGCAACCGCACTCCCGCCGGAGAGGCGGACCGCCCCACGGTGGTCCTGTCGCTCAGCACCCTGAACAACCCGTTCTTCGTCGAGCTGCGTGACGGCGCGACCGCCGAGGCGAAGAAGCAGAACGTCGACCTCGAGATCGTCGACGCCCAGAACGACTCCGCCACCCAGGCCAACCAGCTGGCGACCGCGGCCTCGACCGCCGACGCCGTGATCCTCAACGCGGTCGACAGCGACGCTGCCGGCCCCGCCGCGAAGGCGCTCAACGAGGCCGACGTGCCGATCGTGGCCGTCGACCGTGCGGTCAACGGTGCCGACGTCGCCTCGTTCGTCGCGAGCGACAACGTCGCCGGTGGCGAGCAGGCCGCCAAGGCCCTCGCCGAGGCGATCGGCGAGAAGGGCGAGGTCATCGTGCTCCAGGGCGTCGCGGGCACTTCGGCCAGCCGCGACCGCGGTGAGGGCTTCACCAAGGGCATCGCGGCGTACCCGGACATCACCGTCGTCGCGCAGCAGACCGCGAACTTCGACCGCGCCACCGCGCTCGACGTGACCACCAACCTGCTGCAGGCGCACCCGAACGCCGTGGGCGTCTTCGCCGAGAACGACGAGATGGGCCTCGGAGCGATCCAGGCGCTAGGCTCGCGTGCCGGCACCGACGTCAAGGTGGCCGCGTTCGACGGCACCGAGGACGGCCTCAAGGCCATCGAGGCCGGTACGCTCTCGAGCACGATCGCGCAGCAGCCCGCCGAGCTCGGCGCCCTCGCGGTCGACCAGGCGGTCAAGGCCGTCAACGGTGGCAGCGGCGACGAGGGCCCCTCGGACCAGGCCGTCGAGGTCATCACCGTCACGAAGGAGAACGTGGGTGACTTCACCGAATGAGTGGTTCTGAATCGCAGGGCGCCGGCGGGGTCGGCATGACCGGCACGGTCGTCGTGGTCGGGTCGATCAACGTCGACCAGGTCGTGACCGTCGACCGCCTGCCCCTGCCCGGAGAGACGCTGATCGGCTCGTCGATGACCCTCTCCCCCGGCGGCAAGGGCGCGAACCAGGCCGTCGCGGCTGCCCGGCGCGGCGCCCGCACCGTGATGATCGGTGCGGTCGGCGACGACGGACGTGCCGACGACGCCCTGCCTTACCTGCGCTCGAGCGGTGTCGACTTCAGCGGCGTCGACACCGTCCCCGGGCCCACCGGCCTGGCGATCGTCAGCGTCGGAGGCGACAGCGAGAACACGATCGTCGTCGTCCCCGGCGCGAATGGTGCCGTCGGTGCATCGGCGGTCGGGTCGCACTCTGCTGCTCTGTCCGAGGCTGCGGTCGTCGTCCTGCAGGGAGAGATCCCCGTGGACGGCATCGCCGCCGCCGTGCAGCACGCCGGAGGGCGCGTGGTGTTCAACCTCGCCCCGGTGATCGACGTGCCGGCGGACGTGGTGAAGGCCGCGGATCCGCTGGTCGTCAACGAGCACGAGGGTCGCCTGCTGCTGGCCGCGTGGGGCGTTTCTGCTTCCGGTTCGCAGGCGACGGACGAGGAGGCGCGGGTCGATGACGAGTCGGTCGTCACCTCCCTGCGCGCCCAGGGAGTCACCTCGGTCGTCATGACCCGCGGTGCCGCCGGCGCGATCGTCTCCGATGCGTCGGGCAGCGTGCTGGTGGCCTCGCCGAAGGTGGCGGCCGTGGACTCGTCCGGAGCCGGGGACGCCTTCGTCGGCGCCCTCGCCGCCGGGCTGGCCGCGGGTTCGTCGCTGCTCGAGGCCGCTCAGGACGCCGTGCGCGTCGGGGCGTTCTCGGTGACGGGTGTGGGCACCCAGGCGTCGTACCCGACGCTCGAGGACGAGCTGCCTGCTGCTGTAGATGCCGCTCCGACGGAGGGGGCGGCGGATGCCGACTCGGCTGCCGAGATGACCTCGTGAAGCGCGGTGGCCTGCTCAACGCCCAGCTGAACCACGCGGTGAGCGGCCTCGGCCACGGCGACCTTGTCGTCGTCGCCGACTGCGGACTCCCCCTGCCCCCCGGAGTCCCCGTGGTCGACCTCGCCGTCGTCCACGGCCTACCCGCCTTCGCCGACGTGCTGGACGCCCTGACCGCCGACGTGGTCTTCGAGGCCTGTACGGCCGCGGACGAGAGCCAGGGCCGCGTGGCCGACGAGTGGATCACGTCCCGCTTCGACGACGTGGCCTACGTCTCGCACGACGAGCTCAAGCGGCTCTCGGGCAGCGCGCGCCTCCTCATCCGGACGGGTGAGGCGACCCCTTACGCCAACGTCGTCCTCCGCTGCGGCGTCCCCTTCTGAGGCACCTGCTCCACCTCGAACCCCGTTCCGTGCGATGAACCCCGAAGCTTCGTGGTTCATCGCACGGAACGGGGTTCTTCGTCGTCCGCGACCGAGCAGGAGGCGCGGTGCCGAACTCCGATACCGTCCTGACCAGGCCCTTCCTGGGGCCCGCCTTCGGGGGTTACCAGAACCTGAACGCAGGCTGCGTCGCTACCGGTCCTGAGGCCCCGAAGTCAAATCCCTTGTGCACAAGCAGATGTCAAATCGGATGTCTCAACCCCCGGTTTAGACAATTTTCTCCACACGGGTGTGGAATCACTAAACCCCTGGTCAAACGCCCCTAAACCGACTGAAGTATCTCGTTGTCCACAGCGTGATCCACAGTTCTCCCCAGGGTTGTCCGGCGTTGCTCACCGGTTCTCCCCAGAGTTATCCACAGGTGCATTTGCTGTGGAGAACTCGGTGTCCATAAGGTGTACCCGCGCTCGTCAGGGGTGGATCACGGCGGTTCGGCAGGGGGATGTCGGGGGTCTGTCGTACAACTGCCTTGAGCGTCTTCGGTGCTGCCCCGCACCCACCCGATTCTCGCTGGAGGACCCATGTCGATCGCCCATCTCGGTCTCGCTCCCGATGCGTCGAACAACCGCGATCGCGACCGTGGTGGCCCCGTCAACATGGACCGCGTTCCGCCGCACGACCTGCTCGCCGAGCAGAGCGCGCTGGGCGGCATGCTGCTCAGCAAAGACGCCGTGGCCGACGTCATCGAGACGGTCCGCGGCATGGACTTCTACGTCCCCAAGCACGAGGTCATCTACGACGCCATCCTGGGCCTGTACTCGCACGGCGAGCCCACCGACGTCATCACGGTCAGCGACGAGCTGATGAAGTCCGCCGACCTGTCTCGTGCAGGAGGCGCGGAGTACCTCCACACCCTCACCGGTGTCGTGCCGACTGCGGCGAACGCGGGGTACTACGCGTCGATCGTCGCCGAGAAGGCGGTGCTGCGCCGTCTGGTCGAGGCCGGCACGCGCATCGTGCAGATGGGTTACGCGAGCGAGGGCGAGGTCGTCGACCTGGTCAACAACGCGCAGGCCGAGGTCTACAACGTCGCCGGTGGGGTGCAGACCGAGGACTACGTGCCGCTGAACGAGGCCGTGACGGTCGCGATCGACGAGATCGAGGCGGCCAAGGGTCGTGACGGTCAGATGACGGGTGTGCCGACGGGGTTCGCGCAGCTCGACGCGCTGACGAACGGGTTCCACCCGGGTCAGCTGATCATCGTGGCGGCGCGACCGGCGCTCGGTAAGTCGACGTTGGCGCTCGACCTGGCGCGGGCGGCGTCGATCAAGCACGGGCAGGCGTCGGTGTTCTTCTCCCTCGAGATGGGGCGCAGCGAGATCGCGATGCGTCTGATGTCGGCGGAGTCGAGTGTGCCGCTGCAGAACATGCGCAAGGGAACGGTCGACGCGCGTGACTGGACGAACATCGCGCAGGTGCGTGGGCGGATCAACGATGCGCCGTTGTTCATCGACGACTCCCCCAACATGACGTTGGTCGAGATCCGGGCGAAGTGCCGTCGGCTGAAGCAGCAGCACAACCTGAAGCTCGTGGTGATCGACTACCTGCAGCTGATGACGTCGGGCAAGCGGGTCGAGAGCCGTCAGCAAGAGGTGTCGGAGTTCTCGCGTGCGTTGAAGCTGATGGCGAAAGAGCTGCAGGTGCCGGTGATCGCGTTGTCGCAGCTGAACCGTGGCCCCGAGCAGCGTGCCGACAAGAAGCCCGCGATCAGCGACCTGCGAGAGTCCGGATCGCTCGAGCAGGACGCCGACATGGTCATCCTGCTGCACCGCGAGTCCGCCTACGAGAAGGACAACCCCCGCCAGGGCGAGGCCGACTTCATCGTCGCCAAGCACCGCAACGGCCCCACCGACACGATCACGGTGGCGTTCCACGGCATGTTCTCGCGGTTCGTCGACATGCCCAGCTAGCGGCCGTCCTCGTGTAGAGTCCGCCGGCCCGATGCACGTCCGGTCGTGTCCTGCACGGAGTTTGCAACAGGAGCCGGATTTTCGGCCCTAAGTGCAAGGTGACCGCCTGGCGAAGGCAGGGCACGGAGCCGAAGAGTCGCCGTGGGGCCTGCGAGGCGTCCGACTGCGAACGGGCAACTCCGCGCGAATGGGGTTCGCGCTGACGACGCTCGTGGGTGGCATGGAGCTGGGTGCCGTCTCGGTGGTGCCTAGGTACGAACGTGGCCGGTGTCACCCTGCGCGCAAGAGTCGGGAGCGGAAGGGCGTGGCATGACTCCCTCGTGGTCAACCATGGTCGGTGTCATTGGAGCGACTCTGAGTCAGGCCAGGGAATGATGTAGGCCTACGTGAAGAAGCCCTTGTAGATAACGCGCGCAGCCACGATGAAAACACCCAAGACGGCAATGACCAACCAGAGGATGTCGAACACGACGCACACCCAGTAGAGAATGGGGGCTGAGGACTTCTTTGCGGGAAAAGCAGGCTTCTTGAGGTGGCCCAATTCCTTCTCGGCAAGGTAGCTGAAGAAGCCAGTCATTGGGTGGAACAGGAGGAAGTATTTCAAGGCATCAGGGATGCCGACATTATTTGACACGTGTTCGTCGTGCTCTGGCGGTGGGCCTGACGCCTTTCGGGACTGTGGCTCTACCGAGCCCGATTCCTCGTCCTCAGACTCCTCGAAGGCATCCTCCGCGAGGCGGTGACGCCGCTCGCGGGCTGTGCCTGGCATCTCATCACCCATTGACGAGAAGCTTGAGGTTGTTCAGCCTCCAGTACGCGGAATCACGAGAAGTGTCGAACAGGGCCGCGAGGTCATCAACGTCGTCGAGACGCGCCCACTCGCGACGAACAGCCTGTTCGGGCATCAGTAACGCCGCCGCGAGCATGTTCGCTTGGACTTCCTTGTACATATCCGCAGGGTCGGCATAGTCCGCAAGGGGCTTCCGATCCTCGACAAAGTCGAATTCATCCTCGGCGTCATCGTGCAGCACTGCATGAGCCAGTTCGTGCGCGATGGAAAACCGCTGCCGCTTAGGGGAATCGAACGCGTTGACCTCTAGGAGGTAGTCGTAAGCATCATGGTCATGCCTCCGCACGCGAGCCGACACCGTGTCGGGTGTGAAGTCCACGTATATCACCTCGCATCCAAACGCTTCGGCCAGCTGTGCGACATCGACGGGAGGCTTAGAGGGCGAGTTTGCCTCCTCGCGCATCTCCACTGCCAGGCGCTCGATGGCGCGTGGGGAGATGAAACGAGCAGGCATGTGTTAAGTGTAGCGATTTTGGGGGGCCTACTCCGGAGGCGCGCAAGTTAGACCGTTCTTTTAACTGGCGCTGCAGTGCACCTCTTCGGGTCTTCTGATTCAGCCCCCTCCACCCCAATACGAAACTGCACTTCCGGGCGCCGTTCGGCTACCGTTGCGATATGAGTCCCAAGGTGATTGTCTCCTCGCCCTCGAGTCGGAGCGAGCCAGCGCCCTCCGACTAATGATGCCCTCCGACGTGCCGGCCGGCCCTGAAAACCGCGTCGCAATTGCAGGCGTCTGGCACTCGTCTGGATATTGGGCTCGTCGGGCCAAGCGCCAGACGTTTGAACAGTGCTTCACCTTGGAGAATTCAACCTCGCCTCGAACTACGCCAAAGGAGTGATCTGGCGGTGGCGGTGGCGATCACGACTCGTCTCTGGAGTCTGGCTCCTGCAGTTCGCTCGTCGTCGAAGGTCGACTCGATAGCGGCCCTGACCGCTATGGGCGCTGAATTTCGCCCTGTTTTGCCCATCGAATCCTCGGCCCGATAAACACTGACTAGCCCGATCCACTCGCTTCTACCCTCAGAGGAAGAATGTCTCTCAAATACCGGCTTGTAGCGGACTTCGTTGGCCCCACAGTGATCGAGGTAGCTTACAACTCATTTCAAAGGTGGATCACGGAACGAAAAGGCATCTCCGTGGATCTCTCGCTGCTTGGCCGTCAATCGCCGCGTGACGGAGTCGAGGTCTCCGTCGAGGACGGCAGTTCTTTAAAGTCTCAAATTGTTCGGCTAGGCCTGCATGAGGAGACGAGTACCGGGCGCTGGTCAACAACGCTGACCGCCATGAATACCACGTCTGAGTCCTGGGTTTGGCTCGACCTGGAGCATGTCAGTGAAGACCCCTGGGGGGCGGAGCCGGTTGTTCAGCCACCTCGGCTTGTTCACTACCTCCTCGAGTCGTCTCAACTCAGCCTAGGCCCGGTCGCTTTGTGGCCCGTCGTGCGGAATGTGACCGATCCCGACGAAGCGCGCTCCGTAGCTAATCTAGTCCTGGGCAACGAGCGAACTTCCCCCCTTGTCGTTCTCAGTCACGACTACCGGGTGACTGACGAGGAGGTCTCCGTTAGAGCCAAAATCGTCGGTCGACAATTGGCTGGCATTGCCCCTGTCTTCGTCCTCAGCGCGGCATCAACCACTGCATTTAACGAGGAGTTACCGGAAACGCTGAGGACTTTTGGCGGAGCGGCCCGCACGTACTTCCCAGCAACGGACGATGTTAGGTCTGCGCTGTCTCGCCACCGTGTTCTGGGATCGAAATGGTTCGCCAATCCTTCTCGAGCCGCGAAGACCATTGCCGCGCCCCTCGTCTTCAGGAACTTGGCCGCCCGACCGCCCGCGTCCTACCGGGAAGAAGGCAGGGCCCTCATCAGGTCAATGGAGGGTGACGGCTCGCTGGAGCAACTTCTAGCCGACACGTTAGCCGCGGAAGCATCGGCTGATGCGGCCACGACCGAAAGCTCGCGGCTTCAAGAGGACCTCGAATGGTCTGCCGAACTGATGCGCGAGAGCGAGGTTACGATAGATAAGCAAGCTGCACGAATCCGCTACCTTGAAGCTCAGCTGTCTGAGGCTGGCCAATACTTGTCTGACGTGCCGACGCCCTTGCAGTATGACGGCGTCGAAATCGGCAACTTCGATGACGTCATAGCTGAATCCCGGGCCCAGCTTCCCCGAGTTGTCATTGGCGATGTCGAGCGCGGTGCTGACGCGCTAGACCAGTACCCGCAAGCCTCCTCTTGGGCGCGACGAACGTGGCAAGCGATGCTCGCTCTTCAGGGGTATGCCGAAGCAAGATCCCGTGGCTGGACCGGTGACTTTAAGAGCTGGTGCCGCGAACCCGAGACATCGTCCTCGGCGGTCATCCAGGAGTCTTGGGTCGCCCTTCTGGAGAGCAACACGGTCGACAACAACGCCAAGTACCGTTCGAGCCGCGTCTTCGGGGTGCCCACGAGAGTGGATGCTCGGGGTGAGGTCTACATGGCATCACACATCAAGATCGTTCAGGGCGGACGCCCGGCCCCGAGAGTGCACTTTTGGGATGACACGAACGGGACAGGAAAAATTTACATCGGGTACGTCGGCCCTCATCTACCGAACGGCCAAACAAATTAGAGATCGCAAGGGACTGCTGTCGGTTTAGTTGACTCGTCTTGTTTGGGGTTTTCAGGCCGCGTGAGCGGCGTGTGAGTTGATTATCTCGAACTCGATCAGGTGAGCCGGTCGAGCTTTCGTTGCCGTCTGCGGCGGTGGTAGTTCCGTGGTCCAGGTCACGATCGCCAACCGCATGTCCTGCCTCGAGTGCCACCGCTGCGTGTTCCGGACGTTCTTCTGCAGCAGTGAGAAGAAGGACGCCATCGCCGTTGTTCGACGAATTTCCTCGACTAGTTCGACCACCAGCACTCCCGGGGCGCCTCTTCTTCATGCGTCCGACTCCGATCTGGTCGTCCGTTGCCTCCCGTATCGCAAACTTTTAGTAGTTCCGGTCGGGCGGCTCGGAGACTTGCACGTGTGTACCCTGGACGGCTCGCCGTGACCGCGAAGCTGGCCTGTTGCATCGTTTCGATTCCGCGCATTTGCTCGACAACTTTAGCGAGCATGTCGTGATCAGAGCGACGATTGGCAGTCGGATCATCGCCCACGGGTGGCTGCCACGACTCGAGGATTTTCTCCCAAGCGTTCGTGAATAGAACCGCCACGGTGTTTTCGGGTACGTCGGGATTCGCGGCTGTGGCGACTTCCGAAACAAGGCGCTGCATGTAGCGGTGGTCGGAGAACTGCGTCGACTGGTGCGGAGCGAGGGGCCAGTCGACGTCACTTGGACTCAGGTCGAGCAAAATGGTCGAAACGGGATTGCTGAGTGACCGGGCCATCGCTCCGCCCTCGTAATTGATCCAAGGCCGATGTTGATTGGTTTCGGACAAGACGACGATGCCGTAATCGCTCGCCTTGAGCTTCGCCAAAATTGCATTCAGTTCGCGATCGCCCTGAGAAATGTCTTCACTCGAGACGAATACGTCGGCGCGGCCAGCACAGACTTCCGCTAAGGCCTTCCTGAGAGCCTCTGCCACGAGACATTCAGGCTACCCTGACTAACTGATAAATATCTCATATTTCTTACACGTAGGAAGAGCTCGGATTGTCTGAGGCTAAAACCTTGAAATGCGAGCGCACGGGTGTAGGCCGGGGGTATTCCGCCCCACAACAGAAGCGCGGAGGCAAACGGTATCGCGCTCGGCACGACGTGCAGCGTCTTTCCGGTCGACGCCGACAACGTCCCTCCCGCGAGGATCTGCCGATCTGCCGATCTGCCGATCTGCCGATCTGCCGATCTGTCGATCAAGCCCTATCGGCACCGTTCGTGCGAAGGGTAAAAATAACCGAGACGAGGGACTGCATCGAAGTGGTCCGGGCTGTTCGCTCACGTTCCGAGCAAATCCATCACATCGCGCAAACTTGGGGTAACCATATGGCTGAAGCGCGCCGGAACCTTGGCAACGTTCAACATCGAGGTCCACGATCGTTCGGTAACAACCACATCGCAATACGGAACCGCAATTGCAAGGGCCGTCACGTCGTTGAGGTCATGGCTGTCCCATGCCTTCTGAGGGTTCGCTTGTCGCTGGTGTCGCAGTTTCATCTCCACCCAACGTGATGGGATTGCTTCGACGATCGGGCGCATGTTGTCGAGAAGCTTGTCCATGCCCACGCCGAGTTCGATTCCGGCCCGGACCAAGAGATCCATGATGTCGGCGTACGTCGACGCAATCATGACTTCTTCGAGCCTGTGGCGTCCGATATTCGCGATCGCCTCCGCCACATTTCGCTGACCTTGCACAAAGCGCTCATCCGTGAGGCTCTTCACATCGTTGAGCACGAGCCTCATGTCATCTGGCACGCCATCCGGGGTCGCACCCGCAAGAAGAAGAGTCTCGTACTTGGGGCTGACGCGGCGCTGCAGTTCCATCCGGGCGACCGGCGGCAGGGCGTGGCCCTCCCATTCCGTTGGTGCCGTGTAACCAAGGGCTGGCCTCGCAAAGGCATGGGCAGCACCTTCGCCAAATATCGCCATGTCAGGGATGGCGTGCGGCAAGCCGAACACGGTAACAAGCGCTCTTCTGATCTCCCAGGGCACAATCGCGTGCGGCGGAGCTAAACGCAGCGTGCCGGAAAGGTGCATCATCGTCGTCGCGAGCTCCTGGCGCTTTCGGCGATCGCGTTGCTTGCCTGTCTCGTAGTAGTGAGCAGAACTTAGTGGGAAGCGAGCTCGACCTTCGTTTACTGCCGACGTGAGCGCGGCCAATGTCTCAACGAAGGGGGCTCCGAGCGGGTGTCCGGTCTTGGCGCGCGCAAGGTCAATCCACTTGTTTTGATCGAGATAGACCGTGAGCACATCTCAGTCTGTACCGCCCTCCGCGCCTGGGACTGCTGTAGGTCTAATTCTCTCTCGTGTTGTTCAGAATCGTGTAAAATCCCGTAGTCTTCGACGCTAGGTTACAGGTCGATCGCCGCTGGGCGTCTGAACGTTCGAAGGCCAGCGACTTACCGATTGAAAGAACTCCGTAGCGTCTGCCGTGTCCTTGAACTCAAGCAGGTTGCCGACTTTGCTTGCGAGGACGTCTCGCACTTCTGCCGGCGTGGCGAAGAAGAATTCCTTCCGGCTGTTGGCCTGATTGAGAGCCCGCGTCGCGAAGTGTCGGTGGAGTTCCGTCTCGAGAGTGACCGCGTCTTCGGAGAAGTAGATGGTGTGGATGTCGAAGCGGAAAGGGACAGAGGCGCCGCCGAGTTCATGCACTCGGTCGGCGGGTTCTAGGCGGCGCGTGAGGCCGATCTTGACGACACCTTCGCCGAAGGCTCCTCGATTCGAGATGACGTAGACGTAGCCGGCGCGGATGTTCGCTGCTCGGTAGTCGTTGTCGACGATGGCCTGGTCGATGGCCGCGAGCCGTAGTTCGAGGTCAGGGTCGGGCGTCCCACTGGCCTGCAGCTGACCAATGGTCTGCATCAGTAGGGTGCGTTCCTTGTCGAGCTGGGCACGCTGCTCTTTCAGTTCTCTCTCGACCCGCGCCTCCTCACGGAGGCGTGCCCTCTCTTCGCGTTGCTCCTCTTTCTCTTCCTGCTTTTTCATCAACCAGTCGGCCGTCAGCTCGATCTCCTCGATCCTGAGGCCGTGATAGGCATCGCTGATGTGCATCGCCATCATGCTGCCGAGCTTGGCGATCGCTGCTCGCGATGCCTCCAGCCGCTTCTTGGCGGTGTGCACGTTGCCCAACTTGAGGGTGCGGATGCTGTTCTCCGCCTCGGCGTTGTACGCACGCAACATGAGCTTGGCGAGGTCGTCGCTCATCTTGCGACCCTTGGCGAGAGAGTTGTCGAAGGTGAACAGGTTCGACTTCTCGATGGCATGCCCGTCGCGGACGAGGGCTGCCGACCTTGCTTCGACGTCCTTCAATCTCGGCAGGTAGGCCGTCGCATCCTCAAGCGGGTGGTGGTACCTGTAGATGCCGACTTCCTGCAGCACCTGCTCGTCGTCGAGCTCAACAGTGGCTGAAGAGACGGACTTTGCTGCGGCTTGTTCGGCCACTCGCAGGTTGGCGGCCTGCCTGCTTTCGGCCAGCTGCCGAGCCAGATCAGCCTTTTCCGAGAGCAACGTCGCGACGAGGTCCGAGGGGGCTGAGTCACTTGGGGCAGGCGGGTCGTTGGGTGTCTCGGGTCCACTCAGCCGTTCAGGAGCGAGACTCTCGAAGATCGGGCTGGGCGCGACCGGGGCCACACCGACGGGTTCTGACGCCGGTGTCACCTCGTCGAGCCAGAGTTGCCAGCCGTCGGGGACCGGAGGCCAGTCAACAGGAGGCATCCATCCGGCGGGGGGCTTCCAGCCCGACGGTACGGGCGGCCAGCCCGGGGGAGGGTTGAACCGACGCTCGTCGCCGCTCACGACCGACGCACGCCCGCCGTGTCGATGGCGGTGAGCGCCGACGGATTCTTCGCAACAGCGGCACCGAGGTGCTGCAAGGTGGCGAGAGGGATGACGCCGCTGAGGTCGATCTCCATGAACGTGTCACGGGGTGCAGCAACAGCGACCAGCGGGATGAACTTCTGGCGGCCCGTGGCCGGGTCGTTCGCCTCAGGACCGATCTGGGCGGAGATGGCCTTGATCAGCCCCCTCCGGTCAGCCTCGAAGATCTCGTGAAGGGATCGGAGGGCCACTTGGTGCAACGCGCTCGCGTAACGCTCGTTGGCGGCCGTCTTGGAGAGCTGGGTCTCGACGACCTCATCACTGGCCTTGACGTAGCGGAATCCCTTGATGGTCCGCAGGGCGTCCGGGGCGGGCACGGTCACACGCAGCGTCAACTCGGCGGTCGTGGGATCGAACTCGGCCTCGTGCTCGACGGGGAAGGCATCCGGGTAGAGCGAGTTCGCCAGCACGATGCCGACGTACTCCTGCACTGCGTCGACTGCGCCGTAACCGAGGCCGGCGATCAGGATGTCGATCGAAGAGTTCTGCTCGGCAACCTCGGCCTCTCGGACAGCGCAGGCTGCGTCGTAGCGTTCCCGCTCCGCCGCCAGGAGCTTGATGCGTCCTTCTTCGAGGGTGGCGTGTTCCTGAGCCTGTTGAGCGTCCTGGGTGGGAATCCAGTCGCGGTAGGCGGCCCACTGACCCCAGGCCTGTTCGTACTCCGCCCGAGCCCGCTGCTGCGCCTCCTCAAGCTTCTTCTTCTTGCCGAAGAGGCCTGTGGGTGCCGGCGGTTCGATGAACACCGGGGCCTCGGGGACCGGGGTCGGGAGCGGCGCCGGGCGAGGGGTCTCGAGGTCCCAGCGAGGGAAGGGCGGGTGCACCGCTCGAACCTTGAGGCCCTCCAGGTCGACGTAGTCGTCCAGGTCGAGGGTCAGGGCGAGCAATCCGTCGATCTCGCCGTACTCGAGGGCCAAGTCCTCGTTGAGCTCGTCAACCTCGGCCTGTCGCATCTCGACGTACGCGGCCTTCGCCTCGCGCTCATACCGCTTGCGTTCGGCCTCGTCGGCCCGCGCCATCGCGGCATTCGCCCGCTCTTGCTGAGCTCGCGCACGGACTGCCTGCGCGCGAGCCTGCGTCTGTGCGCGAGCGGCCGCGTTGGCACGAGCCTGCGCCAGGCGTTGTTGGTGCTGTACTTCTGCCAGGAATCCGCGTCGGCTCGCCATGTTCTTTCCCCATCGCTAATTGAACGAATCTCACTGTAGTGAACGTGAGCAGTTGTCGAGAGCGAATCGGTGGGCGAAGGCGGGTGAGACTGAGGTGCGATCAAGACGTGGTCCGGATCAGCCGTAGAGTCCCGACATGAAGGACACTCTTCCCCCTGCACCCAACCTCTCTGGTCCTGAGGAAACGAAGAAGCCCCTCGGGTGTGGCGCGATCTCAGGACTCGGTTGCCTAGGGGTGGTGGGTGTCATCGTTCTCGTCAGTGTTCTCTCGACGCTCGGCGGCGACGACGATGAGACAGCAGGTGACGCCGAGGTCGCGTCGTCTCGCTACACGCAGACCTGGAGCCAGGGCTACGCCGAGACGAGCTGTGACGAATGGAACCTCGAGATGACTTCCGCGCAGCAGTTTGCGGCCGCAGCCGACATCCTCACTTCAGCTCGCAACAAGATCGACGGAGGCGTGGGGTTGCCGCCTGATGCCTTGATCAGCGAGTTCCAGGCCGGCGTCACCAACGTGTGCATCGTTCCCACGATGACGCTGACTGATGCGACCTCTGGGCTCTACACGACGGAGCCGCGCTTCCATCCCTGACGGACAACTGTCGGCTAATGAGCAACACCTGTCGCCCACGTCTAACCTGGTGGGCATGATCGACCTCCCTGCCCGCACCCGTTTCGCCACCGTCGACGCCGAGCGCTCTGTCGCGCTCGCCGAGGTCGACCTCGAGGCTCCGGGGGAGTCGCAGGTCGTGGTGCGCATCCGGTACACGGGCGTGTGCGCGACGGACACGCACGGGTGGGCGTCCGGCGGGCTCATCCCGGCCGCGGTGTTCGGCCACGAGTGGACCGGCACCGTTGTCGCCGCCGGCAGCCGGGTCACGACCGTCGCCGTGGGGAACCGCGTCGTCGCCAGCGTCGGCCCGCCCTGCGGCACGTGCGCCATGTGCCGCGCCGGACACCCCGACCACTGCGACACCGCCTTCGCCGAGGCCAACGGCATCTCGCCCGACGCCCCCTCCCACGGAGCCTTCGCCCAGCACGTCACCGTCCACGAACGCCGCGTCCAACGCGCCCTCGATGGCCTCACCGACGAACAGCTCGGCCTCGTCGAACCCACCGCCGTCACCTTCCACGCCGTCCGCCGCGCCGGCCAGCCCCTCGGCTCGGTCGTCGTGGTCCAAGGCGCCGGCCCCATCGGCCTGCTCACCGCCCAGCACGCCCGCCACGCCGGCGCTGGAGCCGTCGTCATCGTCGAACCGATGGAGGCGCGGCGCGAGACCGCCTGCCGCCTCGGCTTCACCGACGTCCACGCTCCCGGGGAGGGCTTCACGGCTCGGGTGCTCGAACTGACCGACGGGCTCGGGGCGGACGTCCTCTACGAATGCACGGGCGCCTCCTCGCTGTTCCAGTCGAGCGCCGAGCTGGTCCGCCGCGGCGGCACGCTCGCCCTGCTCGGCTACCCGATGACCACCTCGGAGGTGTCGTACGGCGACTGGCAGAGCCGCGAGCTCACCGTCGTCGGCAGCCTGGCCTACACGCACTCGGACTTCGTCGGCGCCATGCGGGCGCTCGTCGACGGCTCGGTCGAGGCGGGGCCGCTGGTCACGGGGGCGGGCGGGCTTAACGAGTTGCCGGGGTTGCTCGTGGAGCTGGACAGCGGGAAGACCGAGCACGCGAAGGTGCTGGTGGCGCCGAACGGGTGAATCAGGGCGCGGCTGCCGCGTCGCACGTGCTGCGCGCACTGGGATGATGAGGCCGACTCCCTAGACGTGAGGAAAGCACGAGATGACCGAGCCTGCCGTTCCGTCCCACGAGGTCTCCACTCCGGAAGAGTCGGATGAGCTCGCGCCCCCGTCGACGCTTCGCTCCGAGACCATGCTGCGACTCATCACGCCGCTGACTCTTCAGGCTGGACTTCGCCTGATCGGCGTCACGTGGAACGTCAGAGACAAGGAAGTCACCGACGGCGCCGGTCTCTATTGCTGGGTGCATGGTGCGCGAGGCGGAGATCCGCTCCGATCAGGCGTGCTCTACATCGGCATCGCCGAGGGCGAAGGTGGCCTGAAGACGAGAACCACCAACGAGGAGAGTTGGCGAGGGGGTGACCACGCGCACGGCATCGCTCTCGAGCGCACGCACGCAACGGTCGTCACGGGCAGCGTCGACACTGCCGCCGACGTCGATCTCGGCTGGGTAGACGACCTCATCTCGGACGGTCGACTCTCCCCGACGGCGCGCCCGTTCGTGGATGAATGGCGAGAGAAAAGGGCGTTGAAAGAGGTCGAGGAAGTCGCCATCCGCCTCGCCATCCATCTGGGCGACACCGGTGCTCCCGTCAACTCGTTCCACGCCGGCGCCTGGCGGAACGATCGCCCCGCCGACTGGGTGGCCTTCGCCATCGCGCGCGAGCTCACCCGCCGACACGGGGGTGGCTGAGACCACTCGCGCGGCCACACCGCAGGAGGCGCTGGTCACGTGACCCGCGCCTCCTCGGATCACTGCTGGTTGGGCACGCAGGCGTAGTCGTCGCCGAAGGCCTCGGTGACGCGGCGGATGGCCTCGGGGGTGCCCCACTGCTCGATCTGCTCGCAGGCGTGGTCGGCCCGGGAGGCGTACATGCCGAAGGCTCCGACGTCGACGTAGCCGTAGTCGTAGCGCTCCGAGGGGCGTCCGCCGGCGCCGGGCTCTTCGGGAAGGTCGATGACGAAGCCGTCGGGGAAGCGCAGCTCGACCCCGTGTGGTGCACAGGCCGGGAGGGTCTCCGTCGTGAGGTCGGCCACGATCACCGGGTCGTAGGTGGTGCAGTACGGGAGGCGCGCGTCGGAGCCGGACAGCACGAGCGGCACGTCCGGATCGGCCCGCACCGCGAGCACCAGCAGCACCGACACGACGAGCAGCGCGGTGACGATGCCGGCCAGGACCTTCATGACGTGAACCTACCGCCGCGCGACCCAGCTGCGATCACGAGGGAGGAGGCACCAGCAGGACGCGCTGATCGCCCGGCCCCGAAAGGCACATACGGGGGCTGCGAGGATTATTCGCTTTCCGCTAGGGTGTCGCGAGCAGGCAGTGGTGAAGCGGTCGAGGAACTCCCGATCGCCGACTCCTGACCTTCTGGTGCAGTCATTCCCGCTCGGACTCCACCAGGCTTCGCGACGATCCCCCGACGGACGTTCGGCGTAGCTGCACACCTCTGTCGACCCGACCCGAAAGATAGACACTTGCCTCACGAGACGCCCGCCGGCTGGTACCCAGCACCGCACGCCAACAACGAACCGCGTTACTGGGATGGACAACGGTGGCACGACGCCGCCCCGATGGTCACCGAGGTGCCGACGATGCCCGCACCGGGTCCCGACGCCATGCAGATTCCGCCCGCCCAGCCGGGACCTGACGGGCAGCAGGCTTCGCCCGTCCAGCCGAACGGCGTTGCGCCGGGGGCTCGGTCGAGGAAGCTGGCTCTAGGAGCTCTCTTCGTGGGAATCGCCGCGTTCCTCACGGGCCTCGTCCCCGTGCTCGGCCTCCTGCTGGCACTCGGAGGCGTCACTCTGGGCATCTTTGCTCTCGTGAAGAAGCAGCAGAAGAACGCTGCCGTCACGGGCCTTGCCCTCGGTAGCGTCGCCCTGCTCACCGGCATCATCGCGACGTCTGCCGCGCTGGCCGGCCCCGGCACGACGGCGACCGAAGCAAGCGTGATCGAGACGGCCGAGGCCACGACGGAGGTCAGCGAACCTGCCGAGCCGACGGAGGAAGCGCCCGCGCCCGAGGCTTCCGAACCTGAGCCGGCGGCGAGTGCGGCACCGGCCGCCACCGGCACGATCGAGAGTCCCGCACCACAGCCCTACGTCGCCAAGGGATTCCTCGGCGGGGAGAAGTACAGCCTGACCGCGCGAATCGTTGACGCGAACGCCAACGCGCTCGTCGCGCAGTGGAACATGTTCAACGAAGAAGCCCCTGCGGGCTTCAAGTACGTCGTCGCAGAACTCGCCATGACGGGAATCGACCCGGACGGGGTCGAGCCGTCGCTGGCGTCCTACGATCTCTCTCTGGCGACTCCTGAGGGCAACCGGTACGACAGCGAATACATCATCTTCGGCGACGGGATGCCTTCGATGAGTGATGGCCCGAAGCTCTATCCCGGTTCGGCCTTCACGGGCTACACGGCCTACATCGTGCCCGAGGCGGCTCAGTCGTTCGTGCTCTACGACAACGGTCAGTACATCGCGTTCTAGCCGCGACCGCGGCAATCGCAGGAGGCGCTGGTCACCTGACCCGCGCCTCCTGCGCTTGCCCTACGCCTGGACGTCGAAGACGACGACGCGGGCGGACGCGTCGCCGAGGTAGCTGGCGACCGGCTGGTGCGAGGGGTGGGGCAGGTAGCCGTCCCGCGCCGCAGAGTCACGGAAGCACACCACGAGCATCCAGTCGAAGCCGGCCTCGAGCTGCTCGGGGCTGACGCTGCCGCCACTCGACACCGACAGGACTCCGTCGATGCCGGTCAGGTGCTCGGTCGACAGCCGCGTCGCCTGCTCGGCCACGTCGGCCGGGGCTCCCTCGGCCCACTCGACCAACACCACGTGCACGATCTCGTTCGTGTCCGCCATCCGCGCATCCCCTCGTCTGCGACGCCACCGGACGCGGCACGCCACGCGATCCTCACATGCACGATCGTCGCCCGCCCGGGACGAGACCGCAGGGACGTCAGGAGGTGAGGTCGACGTCCTGGAGGGACTCACGCCGGAGGGCGCGTCGGCGGCGGTACAGCAAGAAGTCGAGGAACAGCAATGCTGCCCCGACCGCCGCCAGGACGGTCCCCATCGTTTCACCGCGGACGGCGATGACGACACCGCATCCCAGGATCACCACGTGGATGATCGCCTGCACCGACGGGTCCTGAATCCAGCGCATCACCATGCCCGGAGCCTACGGCCCGTAGACGGCACCGTCCGGCCCGAGGTGCGACCGCGGGGAGCAGGGAACCGCAGGAGGCGCGGGTCACGCGACCCGCGCCTCCTGCGGTCCTTGCCGCTCGGGCCGGTCAGGCGCGGCGACGCAGGACGCGGTGGGCGAGGCCCGCGAGGGCGGCGCCGACCAAGGGCGCCACGAAGAAGACCCAGACCTGCGCCAGCGCGTCGGGTCCGCCGTACAGGGCCGCCGCCAGCGAGCGGGCGGGGTTCACCGACGTGTTGCTCACCGGGATGCTGATCAGGTGGGATCAGCGCCAGGGTCAGGCCGATCGCCAAGGGTGCCAGGGCCTTGTACTCGTTCTTGGCGGTTACCGAGAGGATCACGCCGACGAACACGGCCGTCAGCACGATCTCGGTGACGAGGACGGCTCCGAGGCCGAAGCCGCCGGGTGACGACGCCCCGAAGCCGTTCGACGCGAAGCCCGAGTCACGGGCCGCGGCGAAGTACCCGGCGGGGCCGTCGGACCTGGTGGGCCTGGTTGCACCCGTCTTAGATGGTCTGGCCGCCGGGCCAGGTGTTGACCGAGGCGTCAGCCCAGGGGCTGTGAGCCGATGACCGAGAGCAGCTGCAGTTTCTCGTGGCTCTCGGTCCCCGGCGCCGCCGTGTAGACGAGCAGGTAGTGCGACTGCTCGGGGTCGACCAGCGTCTGGCAGGTCAGGTGCAGGTCTCCGAGCTCGGGGTGCACGAAGTGCTTCGACGCCCTCGGGCGCAACCCGATCTCGTGGTGGTCCCAGACGGCACGGAACTCGTCACTGACCTCGAGCAACTCGTCGACGATGCGCCTCGCCCGCGACCCCGGACCTCGACGCGTCGCGACGTCCCGCAGCCCGGAGACCCAGAGGCGCGACAGGAACTCGTGGTCCTCGTCCGCGTAGAGACGGCGACTGCCGGCGTCCGTGAACCACCGGTAGCCGATGCTGCGCTCGAGACCCGTCAGACCGGCCGTGTCACCGGTCAACGCCACCCCCAGGGGCGTCTGCCGCAGTGTCTCGCCGAGCTCGCTCGTGACCTCGGCCGGGGTGTCCCCGAGCCGGTCCAGGATGCGAAGCAGACCAGGGCTGATGTGGTCACCCGACGGTGGACCGACCGGCGGCTGGTGCCCGGCGAGGCGGAAGAGGTGGTCGCGCTCGCCGAGGGCGAGATGCAGACCCTGTGCGATCGAGGCGATCATCTGCTCGGACGGCTGCGGGCCCGTGCCCCTCTCGAGCCTGGCGTAGTAGTCGGGCGACATGTGGCTGAGCGCCGCGACCTCTTCACGGCGCAGTCCGCTGGTCCGATGCCCCCGACCCCGGGGCAGCCCGACGTCCTCGGGCTGCAGCGCACCACGTCGACGCAGCAGGAAGGCACCCAACGCGTCTCTGTCCATGGGTCAGTTCTAGCGCCTCCTCGGCTCGATCCGGAGACCGCAGCCAGGACTCGACGAGTCCTGGATGTCACGTCGCGACTCCCTCAGAGTCGTCTGCACCACCACCATCTGCGACCGGCCGCCCGACCGCGCCGCCACCGGTCGCACGACCACCCGCCCCAGGACCAGGAGCCCAGCATGCCTCGCAGACCCGTCTCTCTCACCCTTCCCGACCTGACCGGGAGGCGCGCCGTCGTCACCGGCGGCAGTGACGGCATCGGCCTGCGCATCGCGGCACGGCTGGCGGCCGCCGGCGCCGACGTCGTGCTCCCGGTGCGCAACGCCGTCAAGGGGGACGCCGCCGTCGCCACGATCCGGCGTGAGACGCCGGCCGCCCGGGTGTCGACGCGACACCTCGACCTCTCGTCGCTGGCCTCGGTCGCCGACCTCGCCGACGAGCTGCTCACCGACGGCCGGCCGATCCACCACCCCGTCGCCAACGCGGGGATCATGACGCCGCCCGAACGGCAGACCACGGACGACGGGTTCGAGTCGCAACTGGGCACGAACCACCTCGGGCACTTCGCGCTCGTCTCACGGCTGCTCCCGGTGTTGCGGGCCGGCCACGCCCGCGTGACCTCGCAGATCAGCGTCGCCGCCGACTCGAACGCCGTCAACTGGGACGACCCGAACTGGGAGCAGAGCTACGACGGCATGCGCGCCTACAGCCAGTCGAAGATCGCCCAGGGCCTCTTCGGCCTCGAGCTCGACCGGCGCAGTCGCGCCCTCGGGTGGGGCATCACCAGCAACCTCTCCCACCCGGGGGTCGCCCCGACCGCCCTGCTCGCCGCGCGCCCCGAACTGGGCCGGACCGGCGACACGGTCAGCGTCCGGGTGATCCGCGTGCTGTCGGCCCTCGGCATCACCGGCACCCCGGATTCGGCGGCCCTGCCCGCCCTCTACGCCGCCGTCTCGCCCGACTCCGAGCCGGGCGGGTTCTACGGGCCCTCGGGACCCGGACATCTCGGCGGCGGCCCTGGTCCCCAGAGGTTGTACCGCAACCTCACCGACGCGGACGCGGCTCACCGCAGCTGGCAGCTCTCCGAGCGGCTCACCGGGGTCACGTTCGCGACGTCCTGATCGTGCGCCGCGTCCGCGGTCGGCGTGGGGCGCCGTGTGCGAAGCGGGGGCCGACGACGGTCGCTGCGACGATCACCACGAAACGGTGACCAACACGACCAGCAGGCCGGCCATCTCCATCAGCCCTCGACGAGGACGCGGAGGGCCTCGACGAGCGCCCGGTTGCCGACGCGCAGGGCGGCGACCTCGGCCTCGAGGGCTGAGGGAGATGGCCGGCCTGCTGGTCGTGTTGGTCACCGTTTCGTGGTGATCGTCGCAGCG
>NZ_LHOZ01000101.1:0-23442 GCF_001297205.1 Frigoribacterium sp. RIT-PI-h
GTACTCGGCCGACCGCGCCCACCTGCTCTACTCGCTGAGCAAGAGCTTCACCTCGTCGGCGGTCGGGTTCGCCGTCGCCGAGGGGCTGATGGGGCTCGACGACACCGTGCTCGGCCACTTCCCCGAGCTCGACGCCGAGGTGACCGACCCGCGCAGCCGGTCGATGCGCGTCCGCCACGTGCTCGCCATGGCCAGCGGACACCGCGCCGAGACCCTCGACCGGGCGCTCGCGATCGACCCGGTCGACGTCGCCCGCGGCTTCCTGCCCACCCCGCCCGACGACGAGCCCGGCACCGTGTTCGCGTACAACCACCCCTGCACCTTCACCGCCGGCGCGATCGTCCAGCGCGTCACGGGCCAGTCGCTCAGCGAGTACCTGCGCCCCCGCCTGCTCGCCCCGCTCGGCATCGGCGCGGTCGGGAGGCAGCGTGACGAGTCCGGCCGCGAACTCGGCTTCAGCGGGCTGCACGCCCCGAGCCACGCGATCGCCGCCCTCGGTCAGCTGTACCTGCAGCAGGGCGAGCGGGACGGCACGCAGCTGCTGCCGCGCGAGTGGGTCGCCGAGGCCACGCGCTCGCCCGTCTCGAACGCGGGCGAGTCGAACCCCGCCTGGGCCCCGGGGCACGGTTTCCAGTTCTGGATGGCTCGCCACCGCTACCGCGGCGACGGCGCCTACGGCCAGTTCGCCGTGGTGCTGCCCGAGCACGACGTCGTGCCCGCCCGGACCGGCCAGGCGCTCGACATGCAGGCCGTGCTCGCCGCGGCGTGGGCGCCCCTGCTGCCCGCCTTCGGCACGGACGCGGCTCGAGTCGGTGATGCCGCGGCCGACGCCGCCCTGGCGACCCGCCTCGCCGACCTGACGCTGCCCGGGGTGGCCGGTCCGACCGAGCACGACGCCGCACCGGCCCGACCGGCGGACGTGGAGGCGCGGGTCGGCGACCAGCACTCCCCCGGCAGCGAGCGGCTCGTCTCGTTCACCGCGGCCGACGGCAACGACCAGCCCGGCCTCACCCTGGTCGAACTGCGCGCCCCGGCCGACGCCGCGACGACGCTCACCCTCGTCGAGGGCGACTCCCGCCTCGTGGCCCGCGTCGAGGCCGAGGACTGGGTCGTCACGGACGGCTCCGGCGACGGGTCCGGCGACAGCTCCGATGAGGGCTTCGGTGTCGGCGACGGCACCGCTGCGACACCGGTCGCCGCGAGCGCCACCCGGTCGGCGGACCTGCTGCACGTCGACCTCGTCTTCGTCGAGACGCCGCACCGCCTGCACCTCACGCTCGACGAGGCCGACGCGACCTTCACCGCCCTGTGGGAGACCCAGCCGCTGCACGCGCCTCGACTGGCCGAACTGCGCATGCCGCGCGACTGACGCAGCGGGGCACGCCGAGCGCAGCGCCGGGATCAGCCGAGGACGCCCGTGTGCTCGAGCACGATGTCCACGCCGATCAGGATCAAGATCACGCCACCGGCGATCTCGGCCGGCTTGCCGAACCTCGCACCCACCCGGCGCCCGACGAGTACGCCGACGAAGGTCAGCACGGCGGTCGTCACGCCGATCAGCAGGATCGCCCAGCCGATCGACACCGGCAGGAACGCCAGGGTCACGCCGACCGCGAGGGCGTCGATGCTCGTGGCGATCGCGAGCACGGCGAGCTCGCGGAGGTTCAGGCGGTCGGTGTCCTTCTCCCTGTCCTCGTGCGACGAGAACGCCTCGTAGAGCATCTTGCCGCCGATGAGGGCGAGCAGACCGAAGGCGACCCAGTGGTCGAACGGCGCGATGTACTGCGCGAAGGTCGTGCCGAGCAGCCAGCCCGCCAGCGGCATCAGGGCCTGGAAGGCTCCGAAGGTGAGGGCGATGACGACCGCGTGGCGCGCGGTGAAGCGCGTCATGTGCAGGCCCTTGCCGAGGGCGACGGCGAAGGCGTCCGCGGAGACGCCGAGCGCGATGAGGAAGAGGGCCCAGAACGACATGGGGGCAGCGCCTTTCGAGACGGTCGGGTGGAGACGCCGGTGTCTCGGAACCTGACGATCCTGGCATGCCGAGCGCGCCTCCTCGATCGGAAAAGTCCTGATCAGAGGTATTCGGCACGCCGAATTCGCGGTGTCGGCGAACCGTCGCGCGGGGCGCTGCGAGCCGAACGCCGACCACCGGCCGCCGACCGCCGACCACCGAATGCCGACCACCGGCCGCCGACCGCCGGCCCACGGCCGACGGTCAGGAGGCGCGGCGCCGCGCAGGCGGGGACACGCACGTCCCGCGGCAGCCCGGCGGGCACTCCCCAGGTGCGGGTGGCGACCTGGGTGACGCGCAGGTCGACGACCGTGCTCGCGAAGGCCAGGGCCGTGGCGGCGTGGCCGCCGACCGCCGACCACCGAATGCCGACCCCCGGCCGCCGACCGCCGGCCCACGGTCGACGGTCAGGAGGCGCGGCGCCGCTCAGGCGGGGACGAGCACGTCCCGAGGCAGCACGGCGTGCACGCCCCAGGTGCGGTTGGCGACCTGGGTGACGCGCAGGTCGACGACCGTGCTCGCGAAGGCCAGGGCCGTGGCGGCGTCGAGCGAGTACAGCTGACGCATCCACTCGACCATCGCGGCGAGCGCGTCCCCGCTGGCGACGTTGAGGTCGGCGTCGAAGCCGAAGGTGATGCGGGCCTCGGGGGTCTCGGCGTGGATCGTCGTGAGCGGGCGGTCCGTCGCCAGGCCGACCCGCGCCTCCGTCGTCATGCCGGTCTCGATCGCGGTGCCGCCGACCTCGCCGTCGCCCTGGGCCGCGTGCCCGTCGCCGAGGTAGAGCAGGGCGTCGTCGACCGCCACCGGCAACCAGAGGGTCGTGCCCGCGACGAGGTCGCGGCAGTCGATGTTGCCGCCCACGGAGGCGCGCGGCGGGATGGTCGAGTGTTCTCCGCCCTCGGCGGGGGCGAGTCCCATCACGCCGAGGAAGGGGGCGATCGGGCGACGCAGGCCCCGGCTCTCGGTGGCCGGGCCGGCGTCGCGGTCGATGCTCCAGAGCAGCCAGGCGGCCTCGGCGGCGACCAGGCCGAGGCGACGGGTGATCGGGGTGTCGGCGGCCGCGGCGACCGTGAAGCCCCAGTCGTCGGGGGTGAGCGAGAGCAGGTCGAGCTGCAGCATGTCGCCCGGACGGGCCCCGCGGACGGCGATCGGACCGGTCAGGGCGTGGCCGCGCCGGGTCGGGAAGAGGTACGGGGTGACCTCGCCGGGCACGGTCTGCGGCTCGAGATGGCCCGAGGCGTCGAGCGAGCGCACGACGACGGTGTCACCGGGGTCGATCGTCAGCACGGGGGCGTGGTCGCGCGAGAAGACCTCGTGGGCGGTGTCGGTGCCGGGGTCGAGGCGGTGGGTCGTCATCGTCCGAGCGTAGGCCGCGGCCCGGGCATCCCGCCGGACGTGCCGCGCCCAGGGGCGCTCGATACGATGGACGCCTGTTCCGCTCCGACCCGCCGCACCTGCTCACAGAGAGACCGACGTCCCCATGGTCCTGTTCTTCCACGTCCTCATCATCGCGATCTCGGTCGTCGGCGCCGGCCTGATCTCGGCCGCGCTCGTGGGTCTCGCCACCTCGAAGTAGCCGCCGTCGGTACCGCCCGAACGGGGTCTGGACGACCAGAGCCCGCGGATGGTCGGATGAGGCAGTGATCGAAACACCCGACACCCCGCACGACCCCGCCCGCCCGAGCCACGACACCGAGACCCGGGTCCGCATCGTGAGGGCCGTCATCACGGCGTTCCGCACGAGGGCCTTCCACGAGACCTCCTCCGCCGTCGTCGCCGAGATCGCCGACCTGCCGGTCGACACCGTCGAACGCCACTTCCCGCGATGGGACGGCCTCGTCATGGCCGCGGTCGACCGGTGGAACGCCGAGCGCATGGAGCCGGTGATCCCGCTCATGCAGAGCCACGGCACCGTGCGGTTCCTCCGGGGCATCGTGGAGCAGAACGTCCTCGACCCCTCCCTCATGCGCCTCCTCACGTCGTTGCTGAACGTGGCGGCGACACCGGGCCACCCGATGGCTCCGACCCTGCGACACGAATGGCAGAAGTTCCACGCCCTCGTCCTGCGAGGGCTCGTCCAGGACGTCGCCCTCGGTCGCGAACCGGCGACCATGCAACCGGAACGCGGAGCCGAGCAGCTCATCGCCCTCTACGAGGGCCTGCAGATGCAGTCCATGGTCCGGCCGCGCATGGACCTCCTGGCCTCGTACGACCGGGCCGTCACACGCCTCCGGGCCGGATGGTCGCAGGCCTACGCCGAGCAGGTCTGGGACCTCGACCACTAACCCCTCCCCATGAGGGCTCGGCCGTGCCGTGAGGGTGCGGAGCCGACCCCCAAAGAGCCGTTTGACGGTCGGGGTCGGAGGCCTGCACGATGACCTCGTGTCCACACTCGACGAACTCCGCGCCACCGCCCACCCGATCCGGCTGCGCCTCCTGTCGCTCCTGACGGGCGTCGCGATGAGCGCCGCCGAGGCCGGTCGCGAACTCGGGCTGTCGCAGGCCACCGCGAGCTACCACCTGCGGGTGCTCGAGCGGGTGGGCCTCGTCGAGGTCGTCGAGGTCGTCACGATCCGCGGCGGCGAGGCCAAGCGTTACCGGCACCTGTCGTCGGCCCAGCCGTTCCCGGTCGTCCCCTCGCCCGTCGAGGGCGCCGACGATGACGCCGACGCCGAGCGCGCCCGCTACGTCGAAGCCCTGGCCGACGAACTGCGCCGCCGCTCCCCCCGGCGGGGGGCGGGCCCCCCGGTCTCGACGGACGCCGAGCCCTGGGCCGACGCCGAGACCGGGCAGCGGGTCGCCGCCCCGGGGGCCCCGCCTCCGCCCCCCTGCACGCCGCCGCACCGCGCCCCCGGACGCCGGGCACGAGCCCGGTGTCGATGACGGCCGCGCTGTTCCCGATGAGGCGACCGTGACCGGGGACGCAGGAGGCGCCTCCTCGGTCCCCCAGGTCGCGAGCGACCGCCGCGGCCCCCTCGCGCACAGCACGTTCCGTTGGCTGCTCGCGGCTCGCACGACGGGCGTGCTCGGCAACGCCGTCGCCCCGATCGCGCTCGCGTTCGCCGTGCTCGACCTGACCGGGTCGGCGGCGGACCTCGGACTGGTGGTGGCCGCCCGATCGATCGCCAACGTCGCCGTGTTGCTGTTCGGAGGTGTGATCGCCGACCGGCTGCGGCGCGACGTCGTGCTCGTCGGGACGTCGCTGGCCGCCGCCGGGACACAGGCCGTGGTCGCGACGCTCGTCGTCACGGGGTCGGCGACGATCCCGCTGCTCGTCGTGCTGAGCGTGCTGAACGGGGCGGTCGCGGCGGTGGGCCTGCCCGCGGCGGCGGCCCTCGTGCCCGAGACGGTGCCGGCTGCCCTGCTGCGGCCCGCCAACGCCCTGCTGCGCCTGGGCCTGAACGGCGGCAGCGTCGTCGGGGCATCGGCCGGGGCGGGCGTCGTCGCGGTCGTCGGGCCGGGATGGGGTCTGGTGATCGACGCAGCGGGCTTCGCGCTCGCGGGGGTCCTGTACTCGCGTCTGCGACTGCCGATCCGGCCGGGCACCCCGTCGCCCGCCGACGAGGGGCCGGGGCCGGGGCCGGGCTCGGGCTCGGGCTCGTCGGTGGTCGCCGACCTGCGCGAGGGGTGGCACGAGTTCACCCGGCGCTCGTGGGTGTGGACCGTGGTGGCGCAGTTCGCCGTGCTGCACGCCGCGTTCGTGGGGGCGACCACGGTGCTCGGGCCCGTCGTGGCCGACGGGTCGTTCGGGCGGGCGGCGTGGGGGCTGGTCGTCGCGGCCCAGACCGTCGGCCTCGGCGTCGGTGCGGTCGTCGCGATGCGCTGGCGGCCCCGGCACGGCCTCGCCGTGGGCGTGGGGCTGATGGCCGTGACAGCGGTGCCGGTGGCGACGCTCGGGCTCGCTCCGGTGGTGCCCGCGCTGGTGGTGGCCTTCCTGCTGGGCGGGGTCGCCCTCGAGATCTTCGCCATCTCGTGGGACCAGTCGCTGCAGAGCCACGTGCCCCGCGCCTCCCTGGCCCGGGTCTACTCGTACGACATGGTCGGCTCGTTCGTCGCCGTGCCGCTCGGCGAGGTCTTCGCCGGCCCGGCGGCGCACCAGTTCGGCACACGGCCGACACTGCTCGTCTGCGCCGCGATCATCGCGGCGACCACGCTCGCGGCCGTCTCGACGCCGAGCGTCCTCCGCCTGACGACCGAGGTGCCGACCGGGGCCACGACCGACCGGGTCACCGGGCCGTGACGGTCGCCAGCTCGTCCCAGTGGGTGGTGGCGCGGGGCGACACCATGTCACGCTTCATGGACCAGCCGCGTCGGTGGCGGAGACCCGCGATGCCGAGCCCCAGGGTGTCCTCGCCGAACTTGCCCGCGATGCGGTCGATGACGGCACCGTAGGCGGGCGGCGACGCGTCGGCCTCGTCGAAGACGTCGAGACTGGCGTGCTCGTCGCGCGGAGTGAGCTCCATGAGGGTGACACCGGCCCGGACGTAGCGCTTGCCGGGTTCGAGCTGCGGGCCGAGGGCGGCGATGGCCGAGCGGTACAGCAGGGCGGCGTCGTCGGTCGGCTCGGGGAACGCCACCGACACCGAGTGGTTCGTGTGGGCGGCGCTGTCGGAGAACGGCGAGGTCGCGGTGAAGCACCGCATCATGCGCGTCAACGAGCCCTGCTTCCGCAACCGGGCGGCGGCTCGCTGCGTGTAGACCGACAGCACCTCTTCGAGCTCGGTGACGGTCGTGATGGGCACCGCGAACGACCTCGAGTGGTAGATCTGCTCGCGGTCGGGCTGCACCTGCTCGATGGGCAGGCAGTCGACGCCGCGCAGCTCGTGCACGACCCGGGCCTGCACGACGCCGAAGCGCGTCCGGATGCGGGCGGCGTCGGCGTCGCGGAGGTCGGCCGCGGTGTGGATGCCGAGCGGCGCGAGCTTCTTCGCCGTGCGGCGGCCGATGCCCCAGACGTCGCCCACGTCGACGCTCGCGAGGATCGCGGTCTGCTGCTCGGGGGCGTAGCTGCCCAGGTGGCAGACACCGGCGAGGGCGGCGTTCTGCTTGGAGCCGCGGTTGGCCAACTTGGCCAGGGTCTTGGTCGGCGCGATGCCGATGCTGACGGGCAGGCCGATGAGCTTGCGCAGGGCGCGGCGGATCTCGCGGGCCTGGGCGATCGTGTCGTCGAGCGAACCGGTCAGCTCGATGAACGACTCGTCGATCGAGTACACCTCTTGGTCGCTGGTGTAGCGGCTGAGGATCTCGGCCGACCGCGCCGACATGTCGCCGTAGAGCTCGTAGTTGCTCGACACCGCGACCACGCCCTGCATCGCCGCGATCGGCGCGATGCTGTGCCACGGCGCGGCCATGTCGACGTTGAGCGCCTTGGCCTCTTGCGAGCGGGCGATGACGCAGCCGTCGTTGTTCGAGAGCACGACGACCGGCCTGCCCTCGAGCGCCGGGTTGAAGACGCGCTCGCACGAGACGTAGAAGTTGTTGGCGTCGACGATGGCGACGCTGCGCTCGGACGTGGTGGACCTGGATGTCGTGGCGGACTCAGACACGGTGCAGGCACCTCGTCACGACGCCCCAGATCGTCGCCTCGTCGAGCTCGGACAGGACGATCTCGGGGTAGGCCGGGTTCTCGGGGCTGAGCACCATCCGCCCCTGCCGGTACGAGAGGCGCTTGACCGTCAGCTCGGCGTTGACGACGGCGACGACCACGTGCCCGTCGTGCGCGTCGAGGCCCCGGTCGACGACGAGCTCGTCACCGTCGAAGATGCCGGCGCCGGTCATGCTGTCGCCGCTCACCCGGACCAGGAACGTCGCGGTCGGGTCGCGCATCAGATGCCGGTTGAGGTCGACCGGCCCGTTGTAGTACCCCTGCGCCGGCGAGGGGAAACCGGCGTGGACGGCTTCGGCGGCCTGCTGCGGCAGCAGGTGGTCGGGGCGTTCGTCGCCGCCGACGGGACCGATGACGGCGGTCACCGTGCGCCCTCGCGCCCTGCCCGAGGGTCGCCGAGGAGGCGCGCGCCGGTTCGCGCGGACGACTGCCGGTGGTCTCTCATCACGCCTCCCACCGAGGACGCTACGACACCCCACCGACACTGTCGGACCCGAGCGGCTCACCGGGGGTGTCGGGCACCGTCCTGATCGATGCCCGGTAGGACCGCGGCCAGTCGTACGAGCACCGAACCGACCGTCTCGAGGGTCACGTCGTCGTACTCGTCGAGGGCCGCCTCGAGCGCCGCGGCAGAGGGGTCGAGGAAGACCGCCGCACGCTCCCGGGCCACCTCGGTGGTGCGGAGCGTGACGACGCGGCGGTCGTCGCTCTCCCGACTGCGCGAGACGAGCCCCAGCGCCTCGAGCCTGTTGACCAGGGCGTTGGTCGCGCCCGAGGTGAGGCCCACGCGCGTCGAGAGTCGACCGGGCGAGAGGGGGGCGCCGTCGTACTCGGCCCAGAGGATCTCGCCGAGGGCGGTGCCGTCCACGGTCGGCAGGTCCATCCGACGCGCGAGCTCACGGGTGGACTCCTGGTAGCTCAGGGCGTAGTGCCGGAGGGCCTCGAGCAGGTGCCGTCTCGGGGTCGTCATGCTCGATCCTCTCATCGACGGGCGGGGCCGGCTGCCCCGTCGGGGGTCAGGCCCGGAGGTGCGGGTAGTCCGCCAACACCGGGACGTGCTTCTCGCTCGTCAGCAGGTTCGCCTGGAAGAACGTCCGCACCGGCCTCGACGCCGCGACGCGGTGGGCCACCCGTACCGCCTTCCGACCCACGGTCGACGAGGGGTGGAACGCTCGGGCCCCGCCGCGCGGCAGGCCCTGGGCGCTGTCGGCGTAGCGGCGCATCTGCCGTTCGTAGCTCGCGAAGGCGCGCTCGGGCTGGTCGGGGGTCGCGGCGAGCTCTCCGGCGAGGATGTGTGCGCCGACCAGCGACAGCGTCGTGCCCATGCCCGTCGGGCCCGACCCCCAGGCGGCGTCGCCGACGAGCGCGACCCTCCCCCGACTCCAGGTCGACATGACGACCTGCTCCATGCGCTGCGTGTAGAACTCGTCGGGGCGTGCCGAGAAGCCGTCGAGTATCCGCTCGGTCCGCCAGCCGGCACCTCGGAAACGTGCCCGGAGCAGGTGCAGCTGGGCCTCGACGGGCAGCTTCTCGAAGCCCATCGGCTCGGACTCGAACGACATGCTCGCCCGGATCGTCCCCTCGTTGTCGGGCCGCACGGAGGCGACGCGTCCCCGTGTGCCCGTGAACCAGTCCCAGGTGTCGACGTCGTCCGGGTGCCGGTCGAGGGTGCCGTAGGTGATGCTGACGCCGAAGTCGCGCAGCTCGGTCTCCTCGGAGAAGAGGAGGCGCCGGGTACGTGAGCTGCGCCCCTCGGCCACCAGGAGCAGGTCGAAGCGCTCCTGGGCGCCGCTGTCGAACGTGACGTCGACACCGGTCCCGTCCTGCTCGACCCCGGTGACGAAGTCGCCGTGGCGGCGCTCCACCTCGGCCGGGACGACGTCGACGAGGATGCCGGCGAGGCGACCGCGCAGGATCTCGACCTCCGCCGTCGGCCCGTCCTGCCCCTCCTCTCGGGGGAACACGGCGTAGGGGCGTCCGTCCTCGTCGACGAAGCGGGTCCCCTCTTCGCCGGTGAGGTTCGCGAGCACCGTCTCCTCGACGCCCATGCGCGTCAGGATCTCGCGACCGAGGCCGCGCACGTCGATGTTCTGGCCCGTCTCGCGAGGAGCGGCGGATCGCTCGAGCAGGACGACGTCGAAGCCGGACTTCGCCAGCCCCCAGGCGAGTGCGGGACCGGCGATGCTCGCCCCGGTGACGAGGACGCGAGGAGTGCGATGCGGGGTGGGACGCGGGGTCAGGGACATGGATGCCTTCCGTCGGTGGTGCCGTCCGGTCAACCTACCCTATTTACTTCACTGTGAAGTCACTTCACCATGAAAAAGAGGTTTGGCCACCCCTCGCCCAGGCCGCCCGGCGCATGTGGTGGATCAGCGAACGGTGACCACGCGGCGCCCCAGCTCGGAGTCGAGCATCGTGTCCATGGCCGTTCCCACCAGGCGGTCCCCGAGGGGGCGTTCGATGCGACCGGAGGCGACGAGCGCCGCGATCCCCTGCATCGTCGCCGCGAAGAGCATCTTGAAGTGGTCGCGCGACTCGTCGTCCGCCGCCTCGGGTGCCGTCGACCCCAGGGCGCCGTCGAGCGTGGCGAAGAGCGTCGCTGCCGCCTCGTGGACGGACTCGGGCGTCGTGGTCGCCTTGACCTGGAACATGAGCTCCATGAGGGCGGCGTCGTCGACGGCGAAGTCGACGTACGCCCGGGCGACACGGTGGAGGCGTTCCGTCCGACCTCCCCCGCTGTCGAGGGCACGCCGGACGGCGGTGGTGAGCCGCTCGAACCCGGCTTCGGCGAGCGCGTCGAGCAACGCCTGCCGATCCACGAAGTGGCTTCTCGGGGCGCCGTGGCTCACGCCGGCCCGGCGCGCGAGGTCGCGGAGCGACAGCCCGTCGACGCCGGACTCGCGCAGGACGCCCACCGCCTCGTCGAGCAGCACGGCCCGGAGGTTCCCGTGGTGGAAGGGCCGTGGGCTCATGCCCTCATCCTAGTCCGCGACTAGTCATTGACTACTTTCTAGACACCGCCTACATTGAGGCCATGACGCATCGACAAACTTTCCTGGTCCTCGGCGCCACGGGGCAGACCGGGCAACACTTCACTCGACTAGCCCTCGAGGCCGGACACCGGCTCCGCGCCCTGGCGCGGACGCCCGGCAAGCTCGCGATCGAGCACGACGACCTCGAGGTCGTGCAGGGCTCCCTCGACGACCTCGACCTCGATGCCCTGCTCGAGGGCGTCGACGCCGTCGTGATGATGCTCGGGGACGCGGCCGCCCAACGCGAGCGGCAGGTGAACACGACCTTCGTCCGATCGCTCGTCCCCGCCATGCGCCGCAGCGGCACGCGACGGCTCCTGTACCAGGCGGGAGGCCTGAGCGCGGCGCCGGGAAAGCCGCTCGCACCGGCGCTGCGGATCGTCCGCAGCACGATCGCCCGCGCGTACATCGGGCAACACGAGGACAACGAGGCCGTCATGCGCTACCTCGACCAGGACGCCCGAGACATCGAGTGGATGGTCCACCGGGCGGGCATCGGCTCCGACGGCCCCTCCAAGGGCGAACTGCAACGCTCGCCCTCGATCATCAGCATCGGGACGTTCGTCGACTGCGCCACGTACAACCTGCACATGCTCTCGGACGACTCGGCCGTCCACACCTGCGACGGCAGCCGCTACCGGCGACGCTGACCGGTCATCGCGGCGGGCCCGACGGCGCGGCGGCGGCAAGGACGAACTCGAGCGCCTGCACCTGACGCGCCGTGGTCCACCGGTCGGGGTCGCCCGCCGCCAGGCTCGAGACCCCCTCCACGGCCGCGACGAGGGCCGCCGCCCGGGTGACCGCCTCGTCGTGACGGCCGGGATCACCGATCTCGAGCAACCGGGTCAGGCGATCGGCGAAGGCGCGGCTGTTGCGGGCGTGCCGTTCGGCCAGGACGGGATCGTCGAGCGCTGCTGCCAGGAACCCGACCCACACGCGCGCCTCGGCGAGCCGCTCGTCATCGGTCGGCAGGGTCCCCAGGACGACGGCACGAACGGCCGCGACCGGATCGTCCGCATCGCCCTCGAGGGCGTCCGAGCGCTCGCGGGTGCGCTCGTGGAGCACGTCTCGGGCATGGAGGAGCAGGGCCCGCTTGTCGCGGAAGGTGTGCAGGACGAGGCCCGTCGTGCATCCGGCTCGTTCGGCGACCGCCCGGAGCGTGAGGCCCGTCGGCCCCCGCTCGGCGAGGGTCGTGAAGACGGCGTCCGAGAGACGCCGTCGGGTGTCGGTCACATCTCGCGTCCTGCTCATCCCCAGATCGTAACGCCTGTTACCGTAACGGTTGTCACGAAAGGACCCCCATGAGCTGGACGATCACTGCGACCCCCTTCGACCACCCGGATGCCGACCGCCTCCGCCGCGCCCAACGTGTCGAGTTGGACGCCCGGTACGGAAGCGACGACCACGAGCCCGGCACGCCGCCGTCGGCAGTCGACGTCCCGGTGTTCCTCGTGGCCCGGGCGGACGACGGCCGCGCGATCGCCTGCGGTGGCCTGCGCCCCCTGGCGGACACGGTGCTCGGGCCGGCCACGGTCGAGGTCAAACGGATGTCCGTCGCGCCCGACGCCCGGGGGTCAGGGGGGGCGGTCGCCGTCCTGCGTGCCCTCGAGGACGCCGCTCGCGACCTGGGCACCCGGCGGATCGTGCTCGAGACGGGCATCCTCCAGCCGGACGCGATCCGCTTCTACGAACGGGAGGGCTACGAGAGCATCCCCCTCTTCGGCCCGTACGTCGGGTCGGCCGAGTCGGTCTGCTTCGCCCGCGAGCTCTGAGCCGCGGCGCCCGCCCCGACCCCGTGGACCCGCGGGCGATCTCCCGACCGACGGCGAGACACGCCTGCAGGAGTGGGGACACGTCTTCTGGGAACGCCCACGGCACGATCGAGGGCGACACCGCGACCTCGTTCCCGGATCATCGGCGGAACTCCCGTCCGACCGGACCGCGACACGGGACGGGACGGGACGGGACGGCCGGAGTCAGCGCTTCGCGGCGCAGGTGACCTGGTCGGCGGACTGACCCGAGACGTTGTCGGGCAGTGCCGCGGCCGTGGGGGCGGCCGACGCCGGCACCGGAGCCGCGCCGTCCGTCGGCACGGCGTCCGCCGCGGGGGTCGCGGGCTCGCCCGGGGCCACGGTCGACGGCGCCGCCGGCGAGCTCGGGACCGCCGCGTCCGGGTCGAGCACAGCCGACCGCCCGAGGCTGTCCGCCGACAGGGTCAGCGGCAGGTCGCGCTGCAACGCCTCGGTCAGGATGGACGCCGACGCCTCGTCGACCAGCACCCGGTTGCGGTCCGCGGGGTCGTCCACCGCCGGGTACTGCACGAACACCATGTTCGACAGCCCGACCGTGTTCACGGCCAAGGCGAGCTTCGCGAGCGTCGACGCGTCGGCCAGGGTGTCGCTCAGCGTCATGTTCGCGAAGGCCACCCGGGCGATCGCCAGCACCTTGGTCGGGTCGGTCAGCGTTCCCGCCGAGACCGTCTGCCGGGCGAGCGCCGAGAGGAACGTCTGCTGGTTGCTGATGCGCCCCAGGTCGCTCGAGTCGCCGACCCCGTAGCGCGACCGGAGGACGGCCCCGGCCTCGGCCCCCGCCAGCGCCCGCGGCCGGCCGGCGGGGGGAGTGCGGGCTGCCCCCGGTGCCGCGGATGGGCGCCCCCGGCCCCCCCCCGCCCCCGCCGATGGCGTCGGCCATCGACACGACCCCCTCGAACGTGATCGACCCCGCGTAGTCGATCTGCAGCCCGGTCAGCTGGCCGATCGTCTGCGCGACGCACGACAGGCCGTTCCGTTGCCCGCCACGCTCCAGCGCGGTGTTGAGCATGGCCCCCGAGGTCGCCGGGCGCACCGTCCCGTCGTCGTTCTGGCAGGCGGGCATCGGCACGATCAGGTCGCGCGGGAAGCTCACGCCCGCCATGTTCGTGTGGTCCTCGGAGATGTGGACGAGCACCGTCGAGTCGTTCTTGCCCGCTCCCGAGCTGGCCCGCTGGTTGGCCGCGTCGTCGAACCCCTCGCCGAGCCCCTCCCGCGTGTCCGTCCCGATCAGCAGCAGGTTCACCTCGCCGGTCTGGGCCGTCAGCTGTGGCACCGGCGACGCCGTCGACCCGTCGGGTCCGGCCAGCCTCACCGTGGGCGACGCACCCTGCAGCACCTGCCACGTGGCGATGGCCGCCACGGACGTCGTGCTGACGAGGACCGCGGCCAGCGCGGCCGCCGTCACCTTCGCCACGACCGCCGCGGGGTGCCCGCGGCGGAGGCGACCGTGGCGGGCGATCCCGCCCTCGCGCACCGCGCCTCCTCGGCTCGCCGCGCCGTCGCGGGCGTCGGGTGCCCGCTCGGTGCGTCCGTCGTCGGTCATGCGCGCTCCCTCGGCGATCGGCGGCCCAGGCGGCCCCTCTCGAGGGGAAGCATAGGAGGCGCGGGCCGGGAAACCGCGGACGGCGCCTCGGCGGCGCCCCGGACGACGCGGTCAGACGGTCTCGCCGAGCGGGGCGGGGGCGGCGGCGGGGAGGACGTCCCCGGCCAGGCGGCCCGCAGGGGGCCGGACCCCGACCAGCCGCGCAGCTCGGCACCGACCGTGTCCCGGAACGTGGCGGCCTCGTCGCGGTCGCCCACGACGACGTCGAGCCGCAGCCGCGCCAACTGTTCGGTGACGCGGACGGGCAGGCCCCAGGCCTGCAGCACGAGCACCTCGGACGCGGCGCTCAACGCCGGGAAGTGCCGCCGGAGCTTCTGCTCGACGACGTGCAGCACGGCCACCTCGTCGGTGGGGTGGATCACTCCGGTCAGCGAGATCATGCCTGATGGTCCGCCCGGGAGGTTACGGCAGTGTGGCCGCCCGCTGTGAAAGCACCGGGCCGCGCCTCCTCCCGGCTCGAGGCTCGTCCCCCGACGGGTCCCCCGGCCGGTCCCCCGCCGCCGTGACCGTGTTGGCAGATCGGCCCGGTGTGGGCATGATCGTCACATGGCGAAAAAGCTCAAGACTGCCCACCGCGACCTCGTCGAGGCGCTCGACCACCACCTCAAGGTCATGCAGGAGAAACCGCTGTCGAGCAAGCGTGCGGGGCGGGCCACCGCCAAGCTGCGTCTCGCCGTCTCGGCGTACTCGGCGGTCGTCGCCGACAAGACGGGCCCGCCCGACCCGTTCGTCGACTACGACGCCCCCGACCCGGCCCCCGTCGCGGCCCCCGCCGCCCAACGCGCCGCCATCGCCCACAAGAAGTCGTCCGACCAGGGCAAGCTCGACTGACCCGACCGCGCCGCGCCTCCTGGGGGGGGTGCCGTCGCACCGCGGAGTGAACATCGCACCGTCGATGTCGGCGGTGCGATGTTCAGTGGGCGGGGCGACTCCGGCCGGGCGGGCGCGGCACGTCAGCCGGGGACGGGCGCGCCTTCGACGAGCGCCCGGCCGCCGTCGGCCGTTCTGCGCGCCGCGCCGGCCCGCCCGAACGCGTCGAGCCAGCCGCCCATGGGCCACGCGCCCCCCCGTGCGGCGAACGGGCCCCCGTGGCGCGCGGCGTCGGCCAGATGTCGCCAGGGGGGCGGCGAGGTGGGGGGGTACTGGTGGTACGCGGGGGCGCCGCCGACCCAGACGAGCGGCCCGTCGAGCGAGCGAGCGGTGAACGCGAAGTCGGTGTCCTCACCGCCGTAGCCCTCGTAGCGTTCGTCGAAGCCGCCGAGCCGCGCCCGGGGGCCCGGCGCCCCCGCGAACGAGAGTGGCCAGAACAGCGGGTAGTCCGCAGCGGCGGCGGCGACCGTCGAGCCGGCAGGAGGCGCGGGTCGCGCCGCGTGCGGAGCGGTCGCCCCCTCGAGCCCCTCGCCCGAGCCGAGCACGAACCCTTCGGGCAGGTACGTGACGGGCCCGCTCAACAGCGCCCCCGGGTGGCCGAGGGCCGCTTGTTCGTAGAAGCGGAAGAGGTCGGGGCCCGGGACGCAGTCGGCGTCGAGGAAGACCATCAGCGTCGCGCCGAGGCCGACGGCCGCGTCTGCTCCGCGGTTGCGCCCCGCGGCGAGGCGCAGGCCGTGGGGGCCGGGCGGCACGTGCACGGTCGTCGCGCCGACCAGGGCGGGCACGTCGGGGGCGGGGGTCTCGTCGAGCCAGACGACCACGTGGCCGGCGTCGGGAGCGACCTGCCGGACGAACCGCAGCTGGTTCGCGACGTGCTTCATGCGGGTGGCGGACGCGAGGGTCACGACGACGACGGTCACGACGCGACTCCTGCGAGGTCGGTGCCGACGGCGAGGTCGTCGCGTGCGGGGCCGACGCCGCGCGCGCCACGACCGGCCACCTCGGCGACCACCGCGGCGGCGCGGGCGGCAGCACCCTCGACCTGCCACGCGGACCAGTCGGGCTGGAGGCTCCGGGCGTGCTCGATCAGCGCCGGCCACTCGTCGTCGGCCGGCCAGGACGACGCGACGACGACGAGGCCCGCCCGGTCGAGCGCGCGGGCGGGCGTGAGCTGTTCGTCGAAGGGTCGGGTCTGCGGCACGACCACGGCGCGGGCACCGAGGGCGGCCAGGTCGGCGACGGTGTTCTGACCGGCCCAGGGCACGACCACCTCAGCGGAGGCCATGGCCGCCCACGGGTCGTCGACCCAGGGGTCGAGCCCGAGGGCCGACCAGGTCGTGCCGGGTGTGGCCCGGGCCGCCCGGGCGACCGCGGCCGCGAGGTCGTCGTGGTCGCTGCCGCCGGCACCGCCGACGAAGAGGACGCTGCCGGGCACGACGGCGGGCGTGGGCGACGCGCCCTCCCGCCCGTCCTGCCGCGAGATCCCGCCGACCCAGCGCACCTTCTCGGCGACCCGGTCGAGCGCCGACGAGACGTGCGTCCCGGCGGGCCACGGGGCGATCACGCGCGACGCCGCGTCGTACGCGAGTCGGTGGGGTTCGTCGGTGCGGTCGCCGGGCTGCGAGACGACGACGACCTCGACACCGAGCAGCCGGACGAACAGCGTCACCTCGACGGAGACGTCGACGACCATCGCGTCGAGGGGACGCCCGGCGGCCGCGGCCCCGGCGATCGCGGCGGCGATGCGACCCAGGCGGGCGGTGTGCCCGGGGTGCCCCACCGGAGCCCAGTGCAGCAGGCCGCCCACGGTCGGCGACGCGTCGGCCGGGTGACGGACCACGCCGTCCGGGCCCGTGGTCGGGGCGTCGTCCCGCTCGAGCTCGACCCAGGTGGTGTCGGCCGGCAGGTCGACGGGAGCGGCGAGCGAACCGAAGACGACGACGTCGGCGGCGAGGGGCGGGCGGGCGGCCGAGAAGCGGGGGCGGTGCCCGGCCCCGTGGTGGTGCCCGTACCAACCGACGAGCGGGCGAGCGACCGTCGAGGTCACGCCGTCACGACCCGTCGTCCCGTGCCGGCCGGTCGCACGGTCGAGAGACCGCCGGCGAGGGCCGAGGAGGCGCGGTGTCGGCCGCCCCCGACGGTCGCCTCGGTCACGGAGACGGCCGGCGTGACCGGCACGCGGACGTCCGAGGCGACGGCGTCGGCGTACAACTGCTCGAGCACGGCGGCCCGGGTGCGCAGCGAGAACCGGTCGACGGCGTCCTGCCGCACCGTGCGGCGGGACTCGGCGTCCGTCCCGACCCGGCGCAGCAGGTCGTCGGCCGCGCGCGCCATGCCGTCGAGGTCGCCGGCGGGGACCAGGGCCGCCCCGACCGAACCCGCCACGACCTCGGGGACTCCCCCGACGGCGAACGAGACGACCGGCGTGCCGGTGACCAGCGCCTCCGCGATGACGAGGCCGAAGGGCTCCTCCCACACGGGCGTGACGAGGGCGCAGCCGCTGTGGCCGACGAGGGCCGCGAGCTCGGGCTGCCGCAGCTCGCCGACGTAGTGGGCAGTGACGCCGAGGTGCGGGGCGACCTCGGTCTCGAAGTAGTCGACGTCGCCGATGCGACCCGCGATGACGAGGCGGCGCCCGGCACGACGGGCAACCTCGAGGGCGAGGTGCAGGCCTTTCTCGGGCACGACGCGTCCCGACCAGACGAGGTCGTCGCCGCCCGGGCCGAAGCCCCAGCGGTCGGTGTCGACGCCGTTCGGCAACACGGTCGCCTCGACGCCCTCGGTCGCCCACGCGGCCGCGGTGTGACCGCTGACGGCGACGAAGCGGCTGCGCGGGCCGTCGGACGAGCGGTGCGCGGCGAGCATGTCCGGCAGGGTCGGCGTGTGCAGGGTGCTGACCATCGGCACGCCGATGCGGTCGGCCCGGGCGAGCGGCACGCCGTGCAGGCTGTGGTTGTCGACGAGGTCGTAGTCGTCGGCGTGGTCGGCGACGTACTGCTGGGCGCGTTCGAGGGCCGGCAGCGCACGCTCGAGGTAGCCGTCGGGGTAGGTCGTGTCCGTCGCCTCGGCCGGGTCGTCGAAGACCACGGCGGGCAGCACGAATTCGGGCGGGCTCTGGTCGAGGTGGTCCGAGCCCTCGGTCGCGATCAGCGAGACGCGGTGACCGCGCTCGCGCAGGGTGCGCACCTGGTGGTGCACCGACGACTCGAGGCCGCCGGCGAACGGCTCGCGGATCGGGTAGCGCAGCGGCGCCACCACGACGATGCGCAGGGGCCGGGAGGCGCGGGTCACGCCGTCACCGCCGCGACCGTCGCGAGGGCCCGTTCGTACACGGCGAGGTGGGCGGCGGACACCTCGTGGCGCTGTCGTCGTCGCACGGAACGACGCTGGTGCTGCAGCGCGGCGCGGTGCGGGGTGCCGCGGCGGGAGGCCGGCACGCGGGCCGGGTCGTCGTGCGCGTCGGCGGGCTCGTCCACGGCGTGCGGGCTGACCAGGGCGATCACGGCGGCGGCGAGCGACGCGGGGTCGTCGAGGTCGAACGAGGCGGTCGGGCCGGGCGCGGGGGGCTGTGCGGGGGCGTGGCCGGCGCGGGGCGCGGCGACCGGCACGGCGGGGTCCCAGCACAGCTCGACCCAGCCCGAGGGCGTCCCGTGGCGGTAGGGCAGCACCGACACGTCGAGGTCGGCGAGCGACCGTTCGAGTTCGGCGTCGGTCAGGCGCGGGTGCTCGGCGAGGGGCGCCGACGGGCCGGCGGCACGGACGAGCTCGCGGATGCGGTCGGCCTGCTCGGGGTCGCGCACGCGCTCGTTCAGGTCGACCCGCGCCTCCACGGCGGCACCGGTGGCGCGCAGGGCCCCGACCGCGGCGAGCAGGGTGCGGACGGTCTCGACGCCCGCGACGTTGGGCCGCAGGTCGCGCAGGTGGACGCCGACGACGACCGTGTCGCCGGGTGTGCCGACCGGCAGCTCGGCGTCGGGGGCGGCGGTGGCCGGGTGCGCGATGACGGTCGGGCGGCGCCCCCTGCGGGCCTCGACGTCGTCGGCGGAGGCGTCGGTCAGGGTGATCGGCTCGTCGGCGGCCGGGATGAGCACGTCGAGGTGCTCGACGTGGGGCGCTTGGTCGACGAGCTGCGGGTTCGTCAGGTCGTGCACCGTGTACACGAGCGGCAGGCGCAGGTCACGCAAGGTCTCGACGACGGCGACGAGATGCTGGGTCGGGTACGACTCCGTGCCGAAGTGCACGTGCAGCAGGTCGATCTCGGGGGCGTGCGCCCGCAGCCAGGCGGCGTCGAGCACGACCGGGGGCCACCAGCGGGCCGGCTCGGCGGGGTCGGGCAGCGGGTCGGCGAGGTGCACGACGCGACCCGTCGGGTCGAGCAGCGAACGGACGTAGGGGTGGCCGGCCGGGACCGACGCGACGCGGATCGGGGCGACGGGGGCGACGACGGAGGACGTCGGGGCCGTGGTCGACGGCGACGTCGGGGCGTCATGGGTCATCGGGGCCTCCTCGGCGTGATCAGGTCGCTCGCCGTGCCGGACCGGCACAGGGCCTGTCTCGCGGGACGACGAGCACCCGCGACGATGCGGGTGAGGGGTGCCGGGGCTGGCGGCGGGAAAGGATGACGCGACCGGGGGAGTCGCTGTTGACTCAACATAGGCCCGCGCGACCCCCTTTGTCCGTTCCGAGTGCGGGCCGGAGGGAAGCATGTCCGAACAGCGAACCGAACCCGACGGCCGCACCCGTCACTACGGCGACTTCTACGGTCTGAGCGAGCCCGAGGGCGACGGGGCGATCGCCCTCGTGGTGGGCAACTGCCAGGCCGAGTCGCTGCGCATCTTCCTCGACGGCGCAGGCCTCACGACCGTCCGCATGCCCCCGGTGCACGAACTCACGGCCGCCGACCTGCCGCAGCTCGAGCGGTGGCTCGGCCGGGCCGGTCTGCTCGTCTCGCAGCCGGTGCGCGACGACTACCACGACCTCCCGCTCGGCACGGCCCAGCTGGCCGCGATGCTGCCCCGGGAGGCGCGGGTCGTCCGGGTGCCCGTCGTCCGGTTCGCGGGCCTCTACCCCGCGCACGTCATCGTCCGACCGCCGAGCGACGTCTCGCTCGTGCCGCCCGTGGTCGAGTACCACGACGTCCGGCTGATCGCCGAGGCCGCCGGGCGGCCGCTCCCGACCGACGCCCTGACGCCGGCCGTCGTGCGGTCGGCCGCCGAGCTGTCGCTGGCCGAACTGCGGAAGCGCGAGGCCGCCCACGACACCGTCGTCGCCTCGGACCTGTTCGAGGTCGGCGCGGGCACCGACGGGACCGGCACGCCTCGCTTCGACCAGATGCGCACACTGAACCACCCCGGCAACCCGGTCTGGACGGCCCTCGCCTCGCGCGTCCGTGAGCGCCTCGGCCTGCCCGGGCACGTCGTCGACCCGGGCCGGCCGGTGCTGGCGAGCGTGCACGCCCCGCGCGAGCAGGCCGTGATCGACGCCTGGGGCCTCGACGACGAGCCGACCGACCACTGGGTCGTCGGCGGCGAGCGCGTCGACGCCGACGAGGTCCGCCGGGCGCACCTCGCCTGGTACGCCGAGCACCCGGACGCGGTCGAGGCCGCGCTGGCCCGCCACGCCGACACGTTCGCGCTGTGGGGTGCGGCGTGAGCGGGGCGGCGGTCGACCCCTCGGCCCGCGAGGCGACCGCTCGGGACGCGGCCCGCTCGACCGCGCGGGACGGTGCGGCGGCGACGATCGACCTCGCCGAGCTGCCCGTGGTGGTCACGCACCACGACCCGCAGCACGGCGTCGCGACCTACGCGGCCCAGATCGCCGCGACGGTCGAGGCCCGCACCGGGCGGCACCTCGCCCTCGACGTCGCCGACCTGCTCGACGTGCCGGACGACGACTCCGTCGACGTCAGCGTGCCGCGGGCGCACCTGCAGTTCACCGACCGGCTCTGGGGCCCCTCTCCGTCGGCCGCGGCCGACGTCGTCGAGCACCTGGCCGACACGACGGCCCTCACCGTCACCCTGCACGACCTGCCCCAACCCTCGGACGGCGAGCGCAACCTGAGGAGGCGCGGCGAGGCCTACGGTCGCGTGGTCGCCGCCGCGCGGGGCGTGGTCGTCAACAGCGAGCACGAGCGCGCCCTCCTGCGCGAGTGGGTCGGCTTCGACGGTCCGGTCGAGGTCATCCCCCTGCCCGTCGACCGGCATCCGCTGCCGGCGGGGCAGACCGGGCCGGCCGGGCGACCCGAGCCCGACGGCGACGTGGCGGTCATCGGGTTCTTCTACCCGGGCAAGGGGCACGCCGAGGTCGTGGCGGCCGTGGCCGGACTCGCGGCCGTGCGGCCCGACGCCGACGGTCACCGGGACGGCGACGGGGCGACGCGACCGGACGCGCAGGCGACGGGCGTCGTGGCGCTGGGCCGCGCCTCCTCGGGTCACGAAGCCGAACTGCGACAGCTGGTCGACGAGGCCGCCGCGCTCGGCGTGCCGTTCGGCGCGCCGGGCTACCTCGACGACGCGACGCTGCTCGACCGGGCCCGGCGCGCGTCGGTGCCCGTGGCGGCGCCCCAGCACGTGTCGGCCTCCGGATCGATCGCGACCTGGGTCGCGGCGGGGCGACGCCCGCTGGTGCCCGACCCGAGGTACTCGCGCGAGATGGCGACGCTCCGGCCGGGCACGCTGACGCTCTACCTCGACGGCGGCCTGGCGGACGCGATCGCCACCGCCCTGGCCGACCCGGCGTCGACCTGGCTCGACGACGACGCCCGCACCCTGCCCGGCCTCGACGAGGTCGCCGACGCCTACGCGGCGTGGTGGGCCGAGGGGGTGCGCTGGTGAGCCGCGACGCCGGGTCGCCGGTGTCCGCCGCGACCGGCACCGCGCCTCCTGCGGGCGGGCGGTTCGTCGCCGGCAACGCGTGGGACGGCCTCGACGGGGTGGGGCCCGCGCGCCGCCGCTCGTCTCGGGGGTCGTCGTGCACTACCGACAGCAGGCCGAGCTCGACCGGCCGCTGGCGGCGCTCGCGCGACAGAGCTCCCCCGCCGCCCGCCTCGAGGTGATCGACGTCGACGACGGGTCGCCGCCCGCCCCCACGGCGCCCGAGGGGGTGCGGCTGATCGTGCAGGAGGACCGCGGGTTCCGACTCTCGGCCGCCCGCAACCTCGGGGTCGCCGCGTCGTCGGGGTCGGTGCTCTGCTTCGTCGACGCCGACACGTCGCCCGAGCCGGACTACGTGCTGCGACTGACCCGGCTGCCGGCGCTCGCCCCCGAGGCCGTCACGGTCGGGCAGCGGGAGCACGCGGACTTCGCGGGGGTGCTGGGCGGGGACGGCGCCGTGCCGGTCTCCGAACCGGTCGAGGTGGCGGGGCCCGCCCACGAACTCGAGCAGCCGCGCTGGCTGCAGCAGGCCTACGGCTGGTCGGCCGACCTGCTGCACGCCGACGACCGGTCGTACCGCCACCTGATCGGTGCGGTCACCTGCTGCCCCCGCTGGTTCTTCGACCAGGTCGGCGGCTTCGACGAGTCGTTCACGAGCTACGGCGGCGAGGACTGGGAATGGGCGCACCGCGCGTGGCTCGCCGGCGGCGTCTTCGCGCACGTGCCGGGTGCCGTCGCGTGGCGCGACGGGCCGGACTGGGCGGGGCGCGCGGCGGGTGCCGGTTCCGGGTCGGTCTCGGCGGCCGGGGCCGACGCCGCGGCCGAGCGGGCCGCCCGCGAGGACGAGGAGGCGCGGCGCCAGGCCGAGAAGAACGGCGAGACCCTGCGCCTCGCCGACCTGATCGCGGTGCGCGGCTCCCGCGGGTTCGGGGTGCGGAGTCGCGCCGTCGACGTCTGCGTCGAGCTGGACGGCACCGCCGGGACGCCGATCTCGGCCGGGGCGGCGTTCGTGGCGGTGGCCAGCGTGCTGGCGGCGACGCCGGACGTGACGGTCGTGGTGCCGGACGACGTGGCGCCGGTGTTCGAGGCGGATCAGCGGGTGCTCAGCCGGTCGTCGGAGGCTGCCGAAACGGCGCTGGGCGGTGCCCGGGTGGTCGTGACGTTCGACGGGCCCGTCCGGGTGCTGCCCGCGATGGAGGCCGGCGGCTCGGACGACGCCCGGGTGCAGGCGCTGGCCGCGGCGGGCGGGCTCGGGGACGACGTCGTGCGCGACCTCCGGGCGGCGACGGACGCGGTCGGCGTCGGGTCGCTCGGCACGGTCGAGTTGGTGGACTCGTCGGGCCGCGTGCTCGTGACGGTGGAGTCGCGTCGCGCCGCCCTTCGCGCCCGACGCTGGGGGGCGGGCGTCGCGTTCGTCTCGCACCGCGCCTCAGTGGACTGGCTCACGCCCGTGACGGGCGAGCCCAGCGTGGCCGCGTACCTCGGCGGCTGGGGCTGACCCCGGGCTCGCTCCGCTCGCCCCCACCGCGTCGAGTGGTCCCGAATCGTCCTTCGTCGGACCACGGAGGACGATTCGGGACCACTCGACCGTCGGCCGGAGGGGCGACGGGGCACGGGGGTGCCTCGATAGGGTGGCGG
>NZ_LHOZ01000096.1:0-23210 GCF_001297205.1 Frigoribacterium sp. RIT-PI-h
CCCCGGTCAGGGCCGACGGTCGAGTGCTGCCGAGAGCAGCTCGAGCACCCGGTCGACGTCGAGGTCGCTCAGCACCGAACCGCTCGGCACGGTGAGCCCGTGCTCGAAGAGGCGGTCGGCGACACCCGTCACCGTCGACCCGGCCGACGCGAACACGGGCTGTCGGTGCATGGGGTTCCACAGACGACGGGTCTCGACGGACCGGGCGGCGAGGGCGTCACCGACCCGGGCGACCGATGCCGGATCGTCGAAGATCAGCGACGTGAGCCAGACGTTGTCGTCACCGTCGATGCCGTCGTGCAGCAGTCGGACGCCCTCGTACGACCGGACGAGTTCGCGGTATCGCTCACGGATCACGCGCCGTCGGGCGATCATGTCGTCGAGGCGCTCGAGCTGGGCACGGCCCAGGGCGGCGAGCACGTTGCTGAGTCGGTAGTTGTAGCCGATCTCGGCGTGCTCGTAATGGGCGACGGGGAGGCGGGCCTGGCTGGCGACACGCCTGGCCTCGGTGGCGAGCTCGATGTCGTCGGTGAGCAACATGCCACCGCCGGACGTCGTCATGATCTTGTTGCCGTTGAACGACACGGCCGAGGCGTGGCCGAAGGAGCCGGCGGATCGACCGCCACGGGTCGCACCGAGCGACTCGGCGCTGTCGCAGAGCACGGGGACCCCGTGTCGCTCGGCCACCCCTTCGATGCGGGGCAGGTCGGCGACCTGGCCGTAGATGTCGACCGGCATGACGGCGGAGACGCGTCTGCCCTGACGGGCCAGGGCGGTCAGGGTCTCGTCGAGCAGCTCGGGGCACATGTTGCCGGTGCTCTCGACCGAGTCGACGAAGAAGGGCTGAGCCCCGGCGTGGACGACGGCGTTGGCCGTCGCCGCGAAGGTGAAGGTCGAGGTCACGACGACGGAGCCCGGGCCGACACCCAGACCTCTCAGACCCAGGTGGAGCGCAGCGGTACCGGACGAGACGGCGACACCGGCGGCGACACCGACCCGGGCGGCGATCTCTCGCTCGAAGGCGTCGACCTCGGGGCCGAGAGGTGCGACCCAACCGGACCGCAGGGCGGCGTCGACGGCGTCGCGCTCGCGTTCTCCCACATCGGGGGCGGAGAGGTGGATCTGCGTGGTCATGACACTCCCTGGCTCGTCTTCTTACTGACATATTACACATGATGTACGCTCAGGTAAATATCGGTGCGACGGTCGACAGGCTGCCGATCGTCATCCGTGCACCGATGCCGTCGACCGCCCACCCACCGCGAGACGATCGGCCCGCCGCGCCGCGTGCAGCACGAGCACCAGGAGAGCCCCGTAGCTCACTACGGAGGCGGCCGACCATGCGACGACCGACCCGAGGACACCGGCGCCGGTGGTGCCGGTGCCGACGACGGCCACCGTCGTGGCCACGAGCCGGGCGACGTCCCACCCGAGCTGCGTGGCCTGACGTTCGAGCATGGGAAGCACGCGGGACAACGGTGACGCGATCATCTGGGCGACGAGGGCCGGGACCACGGCGACCGCGGTCGAGGCGGACTCACCCCAGGCGTCACCGAAGAGCACCGGGAACGACGGAGGCGCGAGGACGACGCAGAGGACGCCCCCGGTCGAGGCCACCCCGGCGAGCGGGACGAGGAAGCGCGTGACCGAGCGCGAGAGCCCCCCGCGTCGGGCGCGTGCGAGCGCGCCGATCTGCCCTTCGACCTGCAACCCGACGGCGTCGGCCACCATGCCGACGGGAGCACCGAGCACGCGCATCGTCAACGCGAGGGCCCCGATCGCCGGAGCACCGTGCAGGGAGGCCAACAGGACGAGCAAGGCCTGCTGACCGGCGACGTTGACCAGGCTCGACCAGGTCGTCACGAGCGGGAAGCGGCGGTAGCGCACGCTGACGGAGCAGACGACCAGCAGGCGACGCGTCCGGGCCACGCCCCGAGCCACCGGTTGGCGGCGCGCCCCGGAGTGCCTTAGCCGGGACCGGTCGCGTCGTCCGGGGAACGAGCCGACGAGAGACGCGGAGCGACCGGCCGCCACACCGAGCACGAGACCCAGTGGCCCCCCGAGGGGCGCGAGGGCGAGGTTGCAGGCGACCTGCCCGAGGCCCTGCCAGGCGGTGCGGCGGGCGAGGGCCCGGTAGTCACGGCGGCGGGCCAGCCAACTCGTGACGACCCGTTGCAGGGCGACGACCACGATGGTGACGGGGCAGACCCACCAGAAGTCGGCCAGCACCGGAGCGCCGGTCAGGCGGGCGAGGGCGGGCCCCCAGCACCACGCGGCGACCGTGGCCGCCAGGCCGACGACCACGACACCGCCGAGCGCCAGGGTGACGAGCGCACGGGCCGACGTCTCACCCCGTGGCACGACGACGGCCCGGTCGTAGCCGAGCGGCGCGACGGCGCCCCCCATCGCGGAGACGGCGGCGACCCCGGCCAGCGCTCCGAGATCGGCCGGGCCGTAGAGGCGCGGGATGAGCGGCGAGGCGGCGCGGACGACCCCCGCCCCGCGAGGCTGCCCCCGAGGACAGTCAGCGCCGGGCGGGACGAGATGCCGCGCATCCCGACGAGGAGACGCCGGATCGTCGACCGGCCGGCGCCGATCACGGGCCTGCGGGGACGGCGAGCCCGTCGGCGGAACGCGCCACGGCCGCTCCGTCTCCGATGGCGGTCACCACGGCCGAGGGCCAGGCGGCCGGGTCGAGGATGCGTCGGCCGTCGACGACGGATCGCACGCCCGGCACGTCGCCCGCGCCCCACAGGCGGGAGGCCTCGCGATCGGCCTGCACCACGACCGCATCGGCGGGTTCGCCCCGGTGGTGCGCGGTGAACCCGAGCTGGGACAGGTCGTCGTCCGAGTAGAGCGGGTCGTGCACGACCACCGTCGCCCCCGCTCGTTCGAGAGCGCCGACGGTCGCGAACACACCGGAGAAGGCCGTCTCTCGCACACCGCCGCGATAGGCGGCTCCGAGCACCGCCACCGTCTCGCCGGAGAGGTCACCGTGCACCCGTGCCAGCAGGTCGACGGCATGGTCGGGCATCGTCGCGTTGCGGGCCCGCGCCGCTCGCACGGTGGCGGCGTCGGGGTCGTTCCAGAGATAGAGACGGGGGTAGACGGGGATGCAGTGCCCGCCGACGGCGATGCCCGGCTGGTGGATGTGACTGAACGGCTGCGAGTTGCAGGCCTCGATGACCTGCGCGACGTCGATGCCGACGGTCTCGGCGTAGCGGGCGAACTCGTTCGCCAGCCCGATGTTGACGTCGCGGTAGGTGGTCTCGGCGAGTTTCGCCATCTCGGCCGCCTCGGCGGACCCGAGGTCCCAGACACCGTTCGGCCGGGCGAGGTCGTCACGCGGGTCGAACTGCAGCACGGACTCGTAGAACTCGATCGCCCGACGCGCGCCCTCGGACGAGAGTCCCCCGACCAGCTTGGGGTATCGACGCAGGTCGGCGAAGACCCTGCCGGTGAGTACGCGCTCGGGCGAGAACGCGACGTGGAAGTCGACGCCCTCACGCAGCCCGCTGCCCGCCTCGAGACGAGGGGCCCACCGTGAGCGGGTGGTACCCACGGGGAGGGTCGTCTCGTACACGACCAGGGTGCCCTCGGTCAGCACACCTGCGAGGGAGTCGGTGGCGGCGTCCATCCAGCCGAAATCGGGCCGGGCGTCATCGTCGACGAAGAGGGGCACGACGACCACGACCACGTCGCTGCCGGGAACGGCGTCGGCGTAGTCCACCGTCGCCCGGAGGCGCCCGGTGGGCACGAGTTCGGCGAGCCGGCGAGCCAGGTCGTGCTCGCCCGGGAAGGGCTCGACGCCGGCGCCGACCAGCTCGACGACACGTGGTGAGACGTCGACGCCGACGACGGTGTGCCCCGACGACGCGTACTGCACCGCGAGAGGGAGGCCGATCTTGCCGAGGCCGATGACGGTGATCTTCATGGAGCTGCTCTTTCGGGTGGAGGGTCGGTCTTTCGGGAGGCGCATCAGGCGGGGACGACGGAGGCGGGGGCCGGGTCGCGTGACAGGTCGACGGGTCGGCCGGTCGTGGCGGACTCGATGGCGGCCTCGGCCACCCGCAAGGGGGAGAGGCCCTCACGGAGGGTGACGACCCGCGACGGACCATCGCCACGGACGGCGTCGCGGAACGCCTCGTGCTCGACGAGCAGGGGCTCCCTCTTGTCGAGGGCGTAGCGGACCATGGACCCTTCGGACACCCCGCGGAAGGCCGCGACGGCGTCCCACGACGTGTCGACCGTGCCGTTCTCGTAGAAGGTGAGGTCGGCCGTGAGGGTGTCGGCGACGAACGTGCCTCGCGAACCGGTCACGACCGTGAGCCGCTCCTTGAAGGGAGAGAGCCAGTTGACGAGGTGGCTGGTGACGGTGCCGTCCTCGAGGCGACCGGAGAACGCCACCAGGTCTTCGTGCGGCCGGCCGCTCTTGTGCGCCACCTGACCGAAGACACTGCGGAAGCCGCTCTGGACGAGCCATGCGGTGAGGTCGATGTCGTGGGTGGCCAGGTCTTTGACGACGCCGACGTCGGCGATGCGGGCCGGGAAGGGCCCCTGACGTCGGGTCGCGATCTGGTGGACCTCGCCCACGTCACCCGCTTCGAGCCGGGCACGCAAGGACTGCAGCGCCGGGTTGTAGCGCTCGATGTGCCCGACGGCCCCGACGAGTCCCCTGCTCTCGAACGCCTCGACGAGCCGACACCCGGCGGCTCCGTCGTGAGCCACGGGCTTCTCGACGAGAGCGTGGACGCCCGCCTCGGCCAGCCGGAGGCCGACCGCCTCGTGGTACGCGGTCGGCACCGCGACCACCACGGCGTCGACACCCAACCGCAGCAGTCCGTCGACGTCGTCGACCAGGGGCAGACCGCCGGCGACTCCGTGAGGGTCGCCGCACGGGTCGGCCACGCCGACCAGTTCGACGCCGTCGACGGCCCGGAGCACCCGTGCGTGGTGCCGCCCCATCATGCCGAGACCGATCAGCCCGGCGCGCACGGGATGCCGGCCGCTCATCGGCCGGCCCCGGCGACGAGTTCGACGCCCTGCACGATGCGATCGAGCTCGGCGTCCGTCACGGACGGGTGGACGGGCAGGGACAGGGCCTCGCGCGCAGCCCGTTCCGTCTCGGGCAGGTGGACGTCGGAGCGGAAGGACGGGAGCCTGTGGACCGGGGTGGGGTAGTAGACACCCGTGCCGATGCCGTGTTCGCGTTCGAGCGCCCGGGCGAAACCGTCCCGGTCGTCGGGCACCCGGACCGTGTACTGGTGCCACACGTGGGTCGCCTCGCCGGCCACGGTCGGCGTGACCACCGACTCGATGCCCGACGAGAGTCGCGCGGCGGCGACGCGGCGGCGCTCGGTCCAGGCGGCGAGCTTGCGCAGCTGCACGCGACCGATGGCGGCGTGCAGGTCGGTCATGCGGACGTTGAAGCCGACGACCTCGTTCTCGTAGCGACGTTCCATGCCCTGGTTGCGCAGCAGGCGCAGCAGACGTTCGACGTCCCGCTCGCCGACCGAGACCATGCCGCCCTCACCCGAGGTCATGTTCTTGGTCGGATACAGGCTGAAGGCTCCGGCGGCACCGAACGTGCCCACACGGCGTCCGGCCCACGTGGCTCCGTGCGCCTGCGCGGCGTCCTCGAACACCAGGAGGTCGTGTTCGGTGGCGAGCTGCCCGATGCCCGTCATGTCGGCCGGATGACCGTACAGGTGCACCGGCATGACGGCCCGGGTCCTCGGAGAGAGGACGGCTCGGACCGACTCGACGTCGAGGCAGAAGTGTCGGGGCTCGATGTCGGCGAAGACGGGCGTCGCTCCCACCAGGGCGACGGCGTTGGCCGTCGCGGCGAAGGTGAAGGACGGCACGACGACCTCGTCGCCGGGCCCGATGCCCGCCGCGAGCAGACCGAGGTGGAGGGCGGTCGTGCCGGAGTTGACCGCAACGGCGGGGCGGCCGGCGCGGGGCGCTGCCGCGAACTCACGCCCGCAACCGGCGGCCTCGGGGACCGGGGCCGGCATGCCGCTGGCCATGACGGCGTCGGCCGCCGCCCGTTCGTCGTCGCCGATCAGCGGTCGGGCCGCCGGGATGGGGAGGGGTGTCGCCATGGTCATCGTTCCTCTCGGAGGGCGTCGTTCTCGACGCGGTAGCGGGTGCCCGTCACGGGGCAGACGAGGGAATCCCCGTCGGGGACGAGCGAGACCCCGGCACGACCCACCCAGCCGATCCGGCGGGCGGGGACGCCGGCGACCAGCGCGTGGTCGGGGACGTCACGGGTCACGACCGCACCGGCGGCGACCATCGCCCACCGGCCGATCGACACGGGAGCGACGCAGACGGATCGCGCGCCGAGCGAGGCACCGTCGCCCACGCGCACGCCCACCGGAGTCCAGTCGGACGGTTCTTTGAGCCGCCCCTCGGGGCTGACGGCCCGCGGAGCGCGGTCGTTCGTGAGCACGACGGCCGGCCCCACGAAGACGCCGTCGCCGAGGACGGCGGGCTCGTAGAGCAGCGCGTCGTTCTGGATCTTGCACCGGTCGCCCACGACGACGCCGGCACCGACGTAGACGCCCCGTCCGATGACGCACTCGCCACCGACACGGGCACCTTCGCGGATCTGGGCCAGTCCCCAGACGCGCGTCGACGGCCCGACGCGGGCCTCGGGCGCGACATCGGCGGACGCGGCGACGTGTGCCGGACGCGATCCCACCGCGGCAGGGCTCTGAGGCGTGGGGGGCGGTGTCGGGTTCATGGCTTCCTCCATCTGGGGTCGGAAAGTAGAATACGACATGTCGTCACAAAATACCAGGAAGACATGACACTAGCCAGACGGCGGCGCCTCACCTAAACTGACATTTCACACATCTTAGAACGAGGAGAAACCGTGTCACGACCCGAACACGACCCAGCCGGAGCCCGACGGGCGGTCTACGAGACAACTAAGCGCGCGCTCGACGTGCTCTGCGCCTCCTCGGCTCTCGTCCTCCTGGCGCCGGTGATGCTCGTGGTGGCGTCGAGCGTGGCGGTCTTCCTCGGGCGCCCGGTGCTCTTCCGTCAGATGCGGCCCGGGCGCCACGGCGAGCCGTTCGCTCTCGTCAAGTTCCGGTCCATGCGCGACCTCGACACCGCCGACGGACCGCTCAGCGACGCCGACCGCCTGACACGTTTCGGTCGCCTGCTGCGGTCCACCAGCCTCGACGAACTGCCGAGTCTCGTCGCGGTGGTCCGAGGCGACCTCAGCCTCGTCGGCCCACGCCCCCTCTTGATGCAGTACCTCCCCTTGTACAGCGAGCACCAGCACCGCCGACACGAGGTCCGTCCCGGCCTGACGGGACTCGCCCAGGTGAGCGGGCGCAACCTCCTCGACTGGGACGAGCGATTCGATCTCGACGTGCGGTACGTGGACGAACGGGGGCTCCTGCTCGACCTGCGGATCATGGCGCGGACGGTCGGGTGCGTGCTGCGGCGGACCGGTGTCAGCGCCGCCGGCGAGGTGACCTGCTCTCCCTTCACGGGGTCGGCGCGCCTCGAGCGCGAAGGGTCCACCGACGTCACGTCGACCGCCGCCGAGATCGAGGTCGCGGCGTGAGCGGGGCAGGTGCCGCCGGCGGCCTGGTCGTGATCGGCGCGGGCGGCATGGGCCGCGAGGTCCTCGACGTCGCCCGCGCACTCGGTCGCCCCGTGGCCGGAGTCGTCGACGACGGCCCGTCCGCCGACGACCTGCACCGGCTGTCCCGGACGAGCACGGCGTACCTCGGCAGCATCGACGGCTGGCTGGCCGGCGGCGCGCACGAGCCCTGGGTCGTCGGGCTCGGCGACCCCGGCGTACGGAGTCGGGTCGTGGCACGCGTCGCGACGGCCGCGGGCCACCCCGCGACGCTCGTGCACCCGACCGCGACCCTCGGCTCCCAGGTGCTCCTGGGCGACGGCACCGCGATCTGTGCGGGCGTGCGGGTCTCGACGAACGTGCGCGTCGGCCGTCACGGGCTGCTCCTCGCGAACGCCGCCGTGGGCCACGACAGCCAGCTCGGCGACGTCGTCAGCGTGAACCCCGGTGCGGTCGTCTCCGGGGCCGTCACCATCGGCGAGGGCAGCCTCGTCGGGGCGGGGGCCACCGTGCTCCAGGGGCTGCGCGTCGGAGAACGCTGTGTCGTGGGCGCCTCCGCCTGCGTCGTGCGGGACGTCGCGTCCGACACCGTGGTCCGTGGGGTCCCGGCTCGATGAGCGAGCCACGGATCGTCTGGTTCGTCAACCACTACGCCACCAACCAGCACCGCGACGGCCGTAGCGGTCGGCACGAACAGTTCGCCCGACGACTGCCCGACACCGGTTGGCGCGCCGTCGTCATCTCCGCGAGCACGGACCACCCCAGCGGCCGCCAGACGATGCGTCGGGGTCGCCTGCGAGAACGCTTCGTCGACGACGGACACGAGTTCGTCTGGCTCCGAGGGGTGGCCTACGCCCGAGTCCGGCTGTTCCGCATCGCGGACGTCCTGCTCTTCACCGCACTGCTCCTCGTCCCCGGCATGCTTCACGGCCTACCTCGCCCGGACGTCGTCGTGGGCGGTTCGGTCCACCCACTGGCCGCCTGGGCCGCCTCGCTGATCGCGAGACGATCGCGCGTCCCCTTCGTGTACGAGCCCCGTGACCTCTGGCCCGAGACGCTCGTCCAGTTCGGCTCGATCGGTCGACGCTCGCCGATCGCCCTGGCGCTCGCGGCCATCGAGCGGCACTGCGTCCGCCGAGCCGTCGTCGTGGTGTCGCCCCTCGAGGGTGCCGGCCGGTACTACTCGGCGCGCGGACTCGAGGCGCCGTTCGCCTGGGTCCCGAACGGGGTGTCGCGCCAGCTGGTCGACGAGATCGAGGACGACCGCGGCGCGACGATCGGCGACACCGACACCGACACCGACACCGACACCGATCACACCTTCGAGATCGCCTACCTGGGCTCGATGGGCACCGCCAACAGCCTCGCCCCGGTCGTCGACGCGTTCTGCGTCGCGGCCGCCCGCCTCACCGGTCGACGCCTCGTGCTGCGGCTCGTGGGCACGGGCCCCGATCGCCAGCGACTCGAAGAGCGGGCGGCCGCCAGCCGTCACGCCTCCCGCATCGTCTTCGAGGGACACCTCCCCCAGAGCGAAGCCCGAGCCGTCGGCCGCCGAGCCGATGCCCTGATCGCCAACCTGCGCCCTCTCGAGCTCTACCGGCACGGCACGTCGCTGAACAAGTTCTTCGAGTACCTCTTGCTCGCCAAGCCGGTCGTGCTGGGCGCCTCGGTGCCGCGTGACCCAGTCACCGACTCCGGGGCCGGCGTGCGTGTGCCGGGCGACGACGTGCCGGCCCTGGCCGACGCCATCTGCCGCGTGGCGACCATGAGCGCGCCCGAACGCCTCGAGCACGGCGCCCGGGGCCGCCGGCACGCGCTGGCGCACTACGACTACGACGTCCTCGTCGCCCGACCCGCCGCGGCCCTCGACCGGGCGATCGCGACCCCGCCTCCACCCCCGCGTCGGCCGGGGACCGGTCGACGAGCGGCGCCGTGGTGACGGCCGCGCACGGCCTCCCCGGGTCGACGCTCCCCCGATCGTCCGCCGCCCTGCTGCGGCACGCCGCAGGCGTCTCGATCGGCACGATCGTCTACGCGCTGTCGCTGCACTGGGTCTACGCGAACCTGATCACCGTCCCGTTCGCGTACGCCGGCTTCACGTACCGCGAGGCGAGCCCGCAAGCGACGGTGGCCACGATCGCGGTCGCGTGCGCCGTCGCGATCACGCTCCCCGCTCGGCCGCAACGCGTGTCCCACGTCATGCTCTGGGTGCTCTTCGCCGTCGGCGTCGCTCCGGCCCTGCTGATGGTGGCGTACACCGGTTACCTCGAGGCCGACGACGCGGTGCTGGCCAGCGTGACGGTGGGCGTGGCGTTCGGCGTCGCGACCGTCGGCACGCGCCTCCTGGACGGGCGCGGACGATCGGCGGCCCTCGCGGGATGCTCATCGAAGGGCGAGGGGCCGCTCGACCTCGGCCCCTTCGCCCCTGGACCCGGCTCGCATCCCGGACGACGTCTCCCACCGAGTGCTGCCCTGTGGGCGGTCTGCGGACTGCACTCGGCCCTGACGTACGGCGTGATGGCCGCGACCACCGGCCTGTCGCTCCGTTTCGTCGCCTTGGACGACGTCTACGACGTCCGCGCCGTCTACAAAGAAGAGGTGCAGGGCGACAACGGCCTCCTGGGCTACCTGCTCAGCGGCCAGGCGAACGTCGTCAACACGGTGATGATGGCCCGGGGCCTGAGCCGACGCAACGTGCCGTTGATCGCCGTGGGCGTGATCGGGCAGCTGCTGCTGTACTCGGGCACCGGTTTCAAGACGATCCTGTTCTCGTTCCCGGCCGTCGTGCTCATCGCCCTGGCCACCCGCGTCGCACGAGACCGGACGCGCGCACCCGGCGTCGCCTACCTCGTGGGCCCGGTCGTCCTGATGGTGCTGGCGGCCGCTGCCGACGACCTGCAGGGCGGCATCCTCTGGACGTCCCTGTTCGCCCGCCGGTTCCTCATCACGCCCGGGGTGCTGACGCGCGTCTACGTCGCGTTCTTCGGCGAGATCCCGCCCGCCATGCTCGGCCAGTCCGTCCTCCGATGGTGGGTCGACTACCCCTACGACCGGTCCATCCCGTTGGAGGTCGGGCAGTACCTGCAACCCGGGGGCGCGCTGGCGGCGAACGCGAACCTCTTCGCGGACGGGTTCGCCAACTTCGGCCACCTCGGGGTCCTGGGCACCGGCGTCGTCCTGCTGGCGTTCCTGCGCTTCGTCGACTGGTCAGCCCGCGGGCTGCCCCTGACCGTCGGCGCCATGGTCATGATGATGCCGAGCATCACCCTGTCGAACACATCGCTGCCGACCGCGATGCTCTCGCACGGCCTGGCGCTCGGCACCCTGGTGCTCGCCGTGGCTCCGCGGGTGGGATGGGAGCCTCCGCCGCGCTAGAGTGCTTTCATGCCTCATGCTCGTACACCTCATGTCACCGACCTCGTCGCCGCGCAAGGGCTGGGTCGCCGGGCGCTGCTGCTGACCGGCGTGGGCACGGCGGCGAGCGTCCTCGTCACCTCGGGCCGCGCCTCCCCGGCGGTGGCTGCCGCGACCGACCCCGGGGCCCCCGGGCACGACGCGGCAGCATGCTCACCCGTCGTCGTCGACACGGACGCCACCGACCTCGACCTCGTTCTCGCGGCCGTACCCGAGGGCGGCGAGCTCGTCGTCACGCGCCGCTGGGACCGCACGGCCCCGCTCGAGGTCGTCCGTCCCGTCACCCTCCGCTTCACGGGTGAGGGCCACCTGGTGGCGAACGGTGACTTCAGCGTCATCCGCATCACGGCGTCGCACGTCGCCGTCGCCGACGCCGTGGTCACCGGGGCCGGCGGTGGTCGGACGGGCGCCGGACGGGGCATCGACGTCGTGGGGACGCCCGACGCCCCGCTCGACGACGTCCGCATCTCGGGCGGCAGGCTCGGCGATCTGAGCCACGACGGCGTCCGGGCCGAGCACACGACGGGGTTGGTCGTCCAGGGGGTCACCGTCACCGATGTCGGCTACGCGGGCGTGCTGCTGCGCTCGTGCGTCGACACCGTCGTCCGCCGATGCGACGTGACCGACGTCCACCAGCCGAGTCCGTACGTGAACAGTTACGGCGTGATCGTGACCCGCGACGACACCGTGCCGATGACGGTGTCCGGCCGGTCGACGCGCGTGGTCGTCGAGGGCAACACGGTCACCGGCGTCCGGCTCTGGGAGGGGCTCGACACCCACGCCGGCGATCGGGTGGTCATCCGCGACAACGTCGTGCGGGACTGCAGGGTAGGGATCGCCGTCGTGCCCTGCCGCGACGAGGTCGACCGTTCGTACCGGCACGCTCCCACCGCGTTCGTCGTCGCCGGCAATCTCGTCGAGCGCGTCGACCTGGCGTCGCCCGGTGCCGGCATCCTCGTCAAAGGCGCCGGAACGACCGTGGGCGACGACGTCGAACGGGCGACGGGGTTCGTCACCGGCAACACCGTCCGCGGCCACGGCGGAGGCACCGAGGCCGGGATCGTCCTCTACCTCACCCGCGGCGTCGTCGTGAGCGGCACCACCCTCGAGCGGTGCGTCGACCGGGGCGTGCTGGTGTACCACTCCAACGACGCCCTGACGTTGACGCGGACGTCGGCCTCCGGCCTCGAGGCCTCCACGGCCGGAGGCGCGGTGTCGGTCGTCGAGGCCCGGAGCGGCGCGAACACGGTCACCGTGTCGGCGACGAACGTCGCCCGCGGAGAGGGCACCACCGGCCCGGTGCGGGGCCTCGCCGTGGCGAACCCCGACAACGTGTTCGACCTGCTGGCCAACGACTGGCGTGAGACGGACCTCGCCGTGTGGAACAAAGGGGCCGTCGTGCGCCGCTGGGCCGACGAGGACTGACCGGCGGCCCCCTCAGCGTCGCGCGTCAGGCCGTGGCGAACCCCCGCGCGTCACCGTCTCGTCGAACGCGGCGACCTCTCGGGACGGCGCCGCGACCCACTCGAGCGGGGACGGGAGGGGGGACCGCGACGAAGGCCGCCTCCGACGACCTGGAGACCGCTCGAGCCGGCTCCGTGACATCGCGGGCCCCCGGTTCAGATCGGCGAGCACGGCTGGGCCCTCCGGCGGACGGGTCGACCATCACGGGGCCGAGCGCCGAGGCGATCGTCGTGGCCGCGGTCGCCAGCCGGCGGGCGACGCGCAGATGCACACCCGCCCGTCGCCCCATGGGGTCGACGACGTCGTCGTCCTCGGGGTCGTCGGGACGCAGCACGCTGCCCCGCATGCGCAGCAAGGACTCGAGCGCGACACCGGATCGCCCCGGGCCGGAGTCGACCGCCCCTTCGTCGGCGGCCCAGGCCGCCCCCTCGGTGAGCGCCGCCTCGGCCAGCCGCGCGAATTCGACGATGGTGAACGCTTTCGAGGCGGCCGCAGGGGACATCCGCACGACGTCTCGGCGATGACGGCGACCGGCCGTGAGCACGAGGTCGGCGTCCTCGAGGTCGACGCCCGAGAGCGGCCGGGCGACATGCCCCTCGAGGTCGACCCCGAGGCGCGTCCCTGCCGCCAGCGTCGCCGCGGGCACGACCGCGCCGGGGGTGGTCAGCGTGCCCCGACTCGTGACGGTCACCCGGGCATCGTCGACGTCACGAGCGAGCAGGGCGGCGAAGAGCGGCGACCGGCAGAGGTTGCCCGTGCAGACGACGAGCACGCGCAGGGGCGCGGCAGCGGGTCGACGCGCGGCGTTCACGATCCCCCCTCGCGGGCGTGGCTGCCGGGTGTCGGGCTGCCGATCAGGTCGCGGTAGAGCCCGAGGAGCGTTGCCTCCTCGCCGTCCCAGCTGAACGTCTCGAGCGCGGCTCGTCGCCCGTTCCGGCCGTGACGGTCGAGCAGGTCGGGGTCGGAGTCGTAGGCCGCGACGGCTCCGGCCACGGCGTCGACGTCGGTGGGGTCGACGAAGGTGGCGCAGTCGAGGTGTCCCAGGAGCCTCCGCCAGAGCGGGAAGTCGCTGACGACCACGGCGAGTCCCGCGGCCATGTACTCGAACAGCTTGGTGGGCAGCGAGTTCAGGTGCGCGGCGGTCGGCTCGAAGACGACGACCCCCACCCGGGCCCCCAAGAGCAGGTCGCGCGTGGCCTCGGGCGACAGCCGGCCGTGGAAGACCACGGGCAGCTCGTCGTTCCGCGGTCGGGCGGTCAGCTCGGCGGCTTCGGGCGCCGAGACGTGTCCGGCCAGCTCGAGCCGCCAGCCGTGGGGGAAAGCGGGTGAGCCTGTCAGTCCGGCCACCGCCGCCGACCCGCGGTTCGCGGTCAACGCCCCGACGTACGCCACGACCGGGGGCCGGCGGCTCGGCTCGATCGCCGACGCCTCTTCCGCCCGGAGGCGCGGGTAGTTGCGCACGAGCACCGTCTTGCCCGCCGGGTAGGCGTCGGCGATCGTCTCGGTGGCGGCCACGACCCGGTCGGCCGTCGACACGAGGCGCACGACGAGCCGGGCGAGCGCACGCGCGGGACGCGCCGTGCGACGCGAGACGTACGCCTTCGACGCCACCTGGTCGGGAAGGTCCTCGTGGGCGTCGAAGACCACGCGGCGTCCGAGGACGCGCAGCAGGGGCACCGCCCACACGAGCTCGGGGTCGTGCAGGTGACACAACCGCGCCCTCGAGCGCACGGCGAGCCGGACGGCCTGGGCCGAGCCGAACGTCATGCGGGCACGACGACGGCGGCGGGGGATCGTCACGACCTCGACGCCCGTCTCTCGGGTGGTGACGTCGCTCTCGACGGCGATCAGGCGCACCGAGTACCCCGCGGCCGCGGCACCGGCGGCCTCGCGCAGGTGGACGCGGTTGTCGGTCCAGGGGTGGGCGCTCGACACGTGGACGATGTCGGGAGGTGATGTGGTCATGGCGTTCCGTTCGTTCGGAGGTGACAGGAAGAGGGCGTCGAGGACCGGCAACGGCGAGCGGTCGCCCGTCTGGAGGCGCGGCTCGGCCCGAGCTCGGACCCAGGGTCGTCGAGCGACGCCGTCGGCCGCACGGCCGACAGGATGGACAGGGACCGCGTCGTTCAGGCCCGGCGGAGGAGCCCCCGCAGGGAACGACGCGGGACATCGATCTCGCTGTAGTAGTAGTAACGGGAGTCGGCCCGGCGCCGACGCCCCATGGTCAGCACGGCGGCGCGCGGCGTGCCGCCGACGGCGTCGAGGCGTTCGAGCGCCGAGGCGACCTGCGCACGGCGGGTGCGCCCGGAGGCGACCACGAGGAGGACACCCGTGACCATCTCGCTGATGAGCGCGGCGTCGGTGACCGACAGCAGGGGCGGGGTGTCGACGACGACCACGTCGTACCGGCCCCCCAGGTCGTCGAGCAGCGCGCGCATGGCCCCTGAGCCCAGCAGTTCGCTGGGGTTCGGCGGTACCTCGCCGGCCGGCAGCACGGTGAGACCGTCGTGCCCCCAGGACTGCAGTACCTCGTCGAGCTCGAAGCGCCCGATCAGGACGTCGGACAGCCCCACCGCGCCCTCGATGCCGAGGATTTTCGCCAGATTGGGCCGCCTCATGTCGGCGTCGACCACGACGGTCCGCAGCCCGGCTTCGGCGAGCGAGACCGCGAGATTCGCCGTGGTCGTGGTCTTGCCCTCGCTCGGCCCGGCCGAACTGACGGCGAACGAGCGCGCCGCCGCCCCCGCACCCAGGAACCGGATGTTGGTCCGCAGCATGCGGAACGCCTCGGCCTGGACGCTGGCACCCCCGTCGCGGGCGACCACCGGTCGCCGCCGCACCTGAGGATCGAACGGGATCTCGCCGACGACGGCCAGCTCGCCCTCGACGACGAGATCGTCGCGCCCCCTGACCTTCGTGTCGAGCGCCCGCCGGGCGAGGGCCGCCGCGGCACCGGCTGCGAGGCCCAGCAGGAGGCCGAGCGCGACGTTGGCGACGGTGCGGGGGGTCGCCGGCGAGAGCGCCGGCGCGGCGGGCTCGACGACCTCCATCGTGACGGACGGGACGCCGGGGGCGAACTCGGGCTCGAGTTCGGTCGTCACCACGGTGCGCAGGCTCTCGGTGACGGCGTTGGCAAACTCGGCCGCGCGCTGCGGGTCGACGTCGGTGACGGCCACGGTCATCAGGGTGCTGGCCGTCGGCGAGCTCGCCGTCACCTGGCCGGCGAGCTCGTCGACCGTGACGCTCGGCCCCCGGTCGGCGACGACGGGGTCGAGCACGCGAGGAGTCGTGACGAGCGTCGTGTAGGTCTTGATCTTCTGCTGGGCCGCGTTCGACCCCGAGGCGATCTCCATCGCCGTGGTGTCGGATTGTCCTCGAACGGCGACGAAGATCTTCGCGCTGCTGACGTAGGTCGGGGTCGCCACGGCCGAGACGGCGTAGCCGAGGCCACCCCCGACCACGAGACCGACGACCACGAGCAGCCAGCTGGCGAGCAGGGCTCGCAGGATGTCGGTCACGCGCATGGATCGGGGCCTTTCGGGTGTCGACGCCGGGTAGACGATGTTTTACATGTTATGTGGATCAACGACGGGGCACAAGCTTTCATGCCCTGTGCTCAGAAGCGGGACAGCATGGCGTCGACCACCCTGGCGGCTGCGCGGCCGTCCCCGTACGGCGCTGCGGCGGTCTCGGGACACGGCAGCGCCGCCAGCCGCGCGGCGATGTCGAGAGGGCTGTCGCCGACGAGGTCGTTCCAGCCGAGCCTCACGGTCTCGCCCCATTCGGTGTCCGCCCGGACGGTGACACACGGTCGGCGCAGGAGGAACGCCTCTTTCTGCAACCCGCCCGAGTCGGTCACGACACCCGAGGCCCCGTCGAGCAGCCCGACGAGGTCGAGGTACCCGACCGGCGGCGCCACGACCATGCCCGGTCTCGACAGCTCGATCCCCCAGGAGGAGGCGCGCGCCCGCAACCGCGGATGCGCCAGCAACAGCACGGTGCGCCCGGTCTCGGCGACGCCGGCGAGGCCGTCGAGCACCTCTCTCAGCCGCCGGGGATCGTCGGTGTTCGACGGGCGGTGGAGCGTGGCGAGCACGTAGGGACCTCGGGCCGCGGCCTCGCTCGCCGGGCCGACCCGCGCCTCCTGGTGGGCGAGACGGTCGTGGACCGCGAAGAGGACGTCGGTCATGACGTCGCCGACCAGCACGGAGCGCCGCTCGAGCCCCTCGTCTCGCAGGTGCCCGAGGGCCGTCTCGGAGGGCGCGAGACAGAGGTCGGCGGCGTGGTCGGTCATGACGCGGTTGTGCTCTTCGGGCATGGCCCGGTCGAACGAGCGGAGCCCGGCCTCGAGGTGCGCGACGGGAATGCCCAGCTTGACGGCCGCCAACGTCGCGGCGAGCGTGGAGTTCGTGTCACCGTAGACGAGGACGGCGTCAGGACGACGTCGGTGCAGCACCCCCTCGACGGCCTCGAGCATGCGCCCGGTCTGGGCACCGTGCGACGCCGACCCGATGTCGAGTTGCTCGTCGGGTCGCGGGATCTCGAGTTCGTCGAAGAAGACGTCGGACATCGCCGCGTCGTAGTGCTGGCCGGTGTGGACCACCACGTGGTCACACCGGCCGGCGAAGGCGCGCGCCATGGGCGCCAACTTGACGAACTGGGGTCGGGCGCCGACGACGCTCATTATCTGCATGTACAAAATGTTACATGCAGAACGTCGATCCGACCAGCCCTCAGGTGTGGGAGGCCACCACGACGGAGCCCGTCCGACACGGCGACCTGCCGCACACCTCGGCGGGGTGGGCGGCACGACGTCATCACCGGCCGGTCGCGCTCCCGACCCGGCCGATCGCATCAGCCGTCCGAGGCATCGACCCCGGGTCGTCGTCGGGCCGCCACGACGGCCCGGGCCCCGGCGGCGGAGAGCAGCACGCCGAGCCCGATCGCTGAGAGCCCCAGGGGCGAACCCGTGAAGGCCAGCGCCGCAGCGACCGGCGCGGCCTGCGCCGGCGCGACGGCCTCGCCGGGGACGGACGCCTCGGCGGACGAGGTGGCCGTGACACGGCTGCCCCACCGGTCGACGCCCCGGACGGTGGCCGAGACGGTGACTCGGCCGGTGCGGGCGTCGGCGGAGGTCACGATGCTCGGAGCGCTCGTGCAGTGGGTCGCCCGTCCGAGCCCGAGACGGTCGACGTCGCAGGTGAAGCCCGAAGCCCACAGGCCGGACACCTCGACGTTGCCGGTGTTGACCACCCGGACCCGTCCCCGCCAGGCGTCTCCGACCGCGATCTCGTTCACGCGTCCGCCTGCCTTGGTGACGACGGCCGTCGCCGAGAGCGCGGGGGCCGGCTTGACGAGCCCGATCGGATCGGAAGCCCGCGGGGCCTGCACGAGGGTGCCGTCGGGGCGGAACCCGGTCGCCGTGGCGGACAGCCACATCAACGGTGAGCCGAGGTCGTCCTCGACGATCGTCTGCGGCGCGATGATGCAGTCGAACGAATCACCCGGCACCAGACGTTCCCCCTCGCAGTCGGTGTCGATCGCGGCGCCCGACTCGTCGGCCGCGCCCGCCCGGCCCACCTGCGGCAGCCCGTCCACGACCTGCAGCGCGACGTCGGTCAGGGTGACCGTGCCCTGGTTGGTCAGCGTGTACCGCGCGTCGACGACGTCGCCGGGACGTGCGTCCTCGCCGGTGCGATCGGCACCGTCGGCATCGCGGACGGTGACCGAGCTGACGATGCCCACCGAACCGGCGGGGTCGGTCACGGGGACCTCGGCTCGGGCCTCGTCCGTCGACAGGACGATGCCGAGGCGCGAGACCGCGCCGGCCCGGACCGTCGCCGTCAGGGGGCCACCCTCGTCGACGGCTTCCTGATCGACCAGGTAGGTCGGTGACGTGCAGGAGGCGCGGGCACCGACGGGCAGGTCGGTGGCGTCGCATGACATGCCCCGGCGCGTGCTGGCCAGGTCGTGCACCGGGGCGTTGCCCACGTTGACGACGGTCTGCACCCAGGTGAGCCGGTCGCCGACGTCGGCGACGCCGGCCGCGCCACCCTCGGCGACGTCGTCGAGGCGAGCGTCGAGCCGCGTGTCGATGGAGGCCGCCTCGGGGTCGACCGCGATCGTCCGATCGACGGCAGGCAGCAGCCCTGACAGGGTGCTCTGCGACGCCGCGACCACGTGACTGCCGGACGCGGAGGCGAGGACGGGGACGACGACCCGGCACGCGACGTCACCCTCGGCGAAGTCGGCCTGGACGCGGATCGCGTCGGCCCCGGACGGAGCCGTGACGTCGGCGGACGAACAGGTCGAGGTGGCCTCACCGGACGATGCGACGGTCAGCCCGTCGGGCAGGGTCTGCGCGAACGACCAGCCAGGCTTGGCACCGGCCTCGCTGGTGTTGGTGACGTCGAGGACGAGATCGACCACGTCGCCCACCACGGCCGCGGCGGGCAGGGACAGGTCGGCCTGCGGGGTGGCGTCCACGACTCGGACGTTGTCGAAGGCTCCGTCGTTTCCCGCGCCCCCGCCCTGCAGGTTGCGCAGCCGGACGCCCAGCTCGGTGCCCGAGAAGAGCAGGGCACCCTTGCTGGCGACCGTGCCGCCGCGGATCGTGTGGCCGTCGACGACGAACTCCTCGAGGTCGGGGTCGAGGCAGGGGTTGATGGGAGTGTCGGACACGGGCGTCTCGACGTCGCCGTCGAGCAACGAGAACGAGAGCAACGGGTCGTCGGGAGCCGAGCAGTTGGCGGCCACGGTATCGACGGAGAACGTCACGAACCGGTTCGCCACGTCGACCGGTACGGGAGCGACGGTCTCGAGTTGGACCTTGTCCGCACCGGGCGCACCACCGTTGGTGTACGCCGAGATCGCGCGGTTGCCCTTCGGGTCACCGTCGCCACCGATGACACCGAGTGCCTGAGCGAGGGAGCGGAGGGCCGGACCGGCCGCACAACCGGGGGTCGTCGCGCCCGCCCCCACCACGAGGCCGTTGCAGCGAACCGCATCGGCCCAGATCGGGTCGGCCGAGTAGCGCGTTCCTGTCGAGCCGACGTAGTCGGTGATGAGTCGGGCCGTCGACGACGGATCGTTCTCGAAGTCCTCGACGGAGAGGGGCCGGGGGTCGGCCGGTTCACGGGTCGGCGTGACAGCCGATCCAGTCGATCGAGCGCGATCGGGCATCGTTTCACCGGGCGATCCGGCGACCGCCGGGGGCGCGGCCGAGGCCGCGAAGAGGAGAGCCGACAGCCCTGTCGCAACCGCGACCCGTGTCGCGGCCAAGCCCTTCCGTCGGCGGGCGGAGGAAGACGGGGAAGCGGACATGCGAGCCTTTCGTGCGACGAAACCGAACCGCACGAGACTAGCACTGACATGTCACACGATAGTGGCTGGGGTCAGTCGAGGTCGCCGAGATCGGAAGCCGAGGGCTCGGTCGCGTCGTACCGCGAGACGGTCAGCCCCTCGCCGTCGGGCGAGACGTCCACCCGGACGGTGTCGCCGTCGACGATCTCGCCCCCGAGCAGTGCCATCGCGAGCTTGTCGTCGATCTGGCGTTGCATCAGGCGGCGCAACGGTCGGGCACCGTAGATCGGGTCGTAGCCGCGCTCGGCGAGCCAGGCGCGCGCGTCGGGGGTGACGGCGAGCGAGAGGCGACGGTCGGTGAGGCGACGTCCGAGGCGGTCGACGTAGAGCGAGACGATCTGGCCGAGGTCGTCGGCGCTGAGGGTCGAGAACACGACGATGTCGTCGAGCCGGTTGACGAACTCGGGCTTGAACGCCTGGCGCACGAGACCCTGGACGAGCTCTTCCTTCTCGGGGTCGCTGAGGCCGGGGTCGGTGATGACCTGTGAGCCGAGGTTCGACGTGAGCACGAGGATCGTGTTGCGGAAGTCGACGGTGCGGCCCTGGCCATCGGTCAGCCGCCCGTCGTCGAGCACCTGCAGCAGGACGTCGAACACCTCGGGGTGGGCCTTCTCGACCTCGTCCATCAGCACGACGCTGTAAGGGCGTCGGCGGACGGCCTCGGTCAGCTGCCCCCCGGCCTCGTAGCCGACGTAGCCGGGAGGCGCTCCCACGAGCCGGGACACGCTGTGCTTCTCGCCGTACTCGCTCATGTCGATGCGGACGAGGGCCTTCTCGTCGTCGAAGAGGAAGTCGGCGAGAGCCTTGGCGAGCTCGGTCTTGCCGACTCCCGTCGGGCCGAGGAAGAGGAACGAGCCGGTCGGGCGATCGGGGTCGCTGATGCCCGCGCGGGTGCGCCGGACCGCCTCGCTGACGGCCTGGACGGCCGCCTTCTGACCGATGAGGCGCCTCCCGAGTTCGCTCTCGAGGTGCAGCAGCTTCTCAGTCTCGCCGCTGAGCAGGCGACCGACCGGGATGCCCGTCCACGCGGCGACGACCTCGGCGATGTCGGAGTCGGTGACGGCGTCGCTGACGAGTCGGTCGCCGCTCTTCTCGAACGACTCGGCGTCGGCGAGGCGCTTCTCGATGTCGGGGATGCGCTCGTAGCTGATGCGGGCAGCGTCCTCGTAGCGCCCCTCGCGCAGGGCACGGTCGGCGTCGATGCGCGCCTCGTTGAGGTCGCTGCGCAGCGTGCCGACGCCTTGCAGGGCGGCCTTCTCGGCCTGCCACCGGGCGTTCAGGTCGTCGTAGGCGGCCTGCTGCTGGGCGATGGTCTCGCGCAGGGTGGCGAGGCGGGCCTGCGAGGCGTCGTCCTTCTCCTTCTTGAGCGCCAACTCTTCGATCTGCAGGCGGACGAGACCGCGGTAGAGCTGATCGAGTTCGACCGGCGACGAGTCGATCTCCATCTTGAGGCGCGAGCCGGCCTCGTCGACGAGGTCGATGGCTTTGTCGGGCAGCTGTCGACTGGGGATGTACCGGTTGGACAGGGAGGCGGCGGCCACCAGGGCACCGTCGGTGATCGTGACCCCATGGTGCGCCTCGTACCGCTCTTTGAGGCCGCGGAGGATGGCGACGGTGTCCTCGACGCTGGGCTCACCGACGTACACCTGCTGGAAGCGGCGCTCGAGCGCGGCGTCCTTCTCGATGTACTGGCGGTACTCGTCGAGGGTGGTCGCTCCGATGAGGCGCAGCTCACCTCGGGCGAGCATGGGCTTGAGCATGTTCGAGGCGGCGACCGAGCCTTCGCCTCCCCCTGCGCCCATGAGGGTGTGCAGCTCGTCGATGAAGGTGATGACCTGGCCGTCGCTCTTCGTGATCTCCTTGAGGACGTCCTTGAGGCGTTCTTCGAATTCGCCCCGGTACTTCGCGCCGGCGACGAGGGCGGCGAGGTCGAGGCTGATCAGCCGCTTGTCTTTGAGACTGTCGGCCACGTCGCCCTCGACGATGCGCTGGGCCAGCCCCTCGACCACGGCGGTCTTGCCGACGCCGGGCTCGCCGATCAGGACGGGGTTGTTCTTGGTGCGACGGGTGAGCACCTGGCTGATGCGCCGGATCTCGGCGTCGCGGCCGATGACGGGATCGAGCTTGCCGCTGCGGGCGATGGCGGTGAGGTCGACCCCGTACTTCTCGAGCGCCGACTTCTGCTTCTCGTCGGAAGCCGGAGCGCCCTGCATGTTCGCCATGGATGTGCCTTTCTCGGAACTTGAGTGGAACTGGCTCAAGTTTACGCCTGATCGCTCGGCGGGCAAGACCTGACGCTCGTCATGTTGTACATGTCTTGTTTTGTGTCTAACATTTCAGTACTCGTTCACCTGGCGGCGTCTCGCTGCCCAGACAGGAAAGAACACCTCACGCATGAAGAAAACACTTAGGCGCGTCGGCGCGGTCGGGCTCGCCGCAGCCACGGTCGTGCCCGGCCTCAGCTTCGGGCCCGCGGCCCTTGCCGCCCCCGCCACACCGGACGCCGAGGCGACCGTGCAGGTCATTTTCAAGGACGGTGCCAAGTATCACACTGCCTCCGCCAGCACGGGCCCTCGGAGCAACGTGACATACCCGGACCTCGCCTCAGCGACACAAGGCGCTCCTCGACTCGGCGTCAAGCCACTCGACAACGGCCTCTTCGCACTGCTCACGACCCGACCGTCCGACGGGAACCCGGCTTGCTTGTACATCCCCCCCGTAGAGATCGCCGGCATCGTCCAGATGCGGACTTGGGATGGCGCAGAGTGCGACACGTCCGATGTCGCGACGCAGTGGTGGTTCGACGGCACGACACTTCGAAGTGCGGTCTTCCCCAGCAAGGCCATCGGAGGCGTTGGCGAGAATCTCTATAGCAATTACCTCAGACTGCTCAACGGAACGCCACTCACCCTCGAGTCCGATCTTTCAGCCCTCTACGCCCTCGTGGGCAAGGTCAACTCCATCGACCTTCCCGCACGCCTGGCTTCGATCGGTGGAATGGCCACACCCGGTTCGTTCATCATCGTGAACGGTGACGAAGAGGTCGAAGTCGCCGCCGACGGGTCATGGTCATATCAAGTGTCGGGTTTGAAGCTGGGGTCGAACTCGGTGGAACTCGAGCAGTACGAGAACGGCGTCAAGACCGAGGAGTCGACTCTGGATGTCGTCCTCGACGTGCGCCCCGTGTCGGCGGCGGTGTCGTTCCCGGTGGACCTCGGCCAGGACGCCATGCTCTCCGGTGCCGCGCAGCCCGGCGCGACGGTGATCGTCACCGACGTCGACGGCACCGAGATCGCCCGCACCGACGCCCGCCCGGGCTCGGGCATCTGGTCGACCCCGATCCCGGCCCCGAACGCCGGTGGCGACT
>NZ_LHOZ01000086.1:0-22432 GCF_001297205.1 Frigoribacterium sp. RIT-PI-h
GCCGGGCGTCACCGACTCGGGTGGGGACAGGCGGACCGACATGGGCTCAGGTTACGACGCGTGGCTCGGGAACCGCCTGCGTCCCCGGGTGCCGGCCCGCGCCTCCTCGCCGTGGGGCCGCGGGGCGGACGCCCTCCCACGTTTCGGGGCCGTGACGATGTGCGGCCGCCTCTTCCGTCGCCGCGACGACCGGAGCAGGATGACCGGAACGCCCGAGACACACCGATGCGCCCCCGGAGGTCAGCATGTCGACGACGAACCAGCAGCCCGCGAACCAGGCCCAGCCGCCCACGACCGACACGGGTGAGAGTCCCACCGAGCTGAAGCGGGCCATCGGCCCGAAGCTGTTGTTGCTCTTCATCGTCGGCGACATCCTGGGCACGGGCGTCTACGCCTTGACCGGGCAGGTCGCGGCCGAGGTCGGCGGTGCGGCGTGGCTGCCGTTCCTGATCGCGTTCGCCGTGGCGCTGGTGACGGCGTTCTCGTACCTCGAGCTCGTGACGAAGTACCCGCAGACCGCGGGCGCGGCCCTCTACGTGCACAAGGCGTTCGGCATCCACTTCGTGACGTTCATCGTCTGCTTCGTGGTGATGTGTTCGGGCATCACGAGCGCGTCGACGGCGTCACGGGCGTTCGCGGCCAACCTGGCGGCGGGCATCGGCGTCGAGCTGTCGAACTCGGCCGTGATGCTGATCGCGATGGCGTTCATGCTGCTCGTGATGGCCGTGAACTTTCGCGGCGTGAGCGAGAGCGTCAAGGCGAACGTCGTGCTCACCCTGATCGAGCTCTCCGGCCTCGTCATGGTGATCCTGATCGGCTTCTGGTTCATCGCCGGCGGCAACGCCGACTGGGGCCAGGTCGTGCTGTTCGAGACGCCCGGCGACAAGTCGCTGCTGTTGAGCGTCAGCACGGCAACGTCGCTCGCGTTCTTCGCCATGGTCGGCTTCGAGGACTCGGTCAACATGGCGGAGGAGACGAAGGACCCGAGCCGCATCTTCCCCAAGGTCATGCTGACCGGCCTCGGCATCACCGCGGTGATCTACGTGCTCGTCTCGATCTGCGCCGTGGCGATCGTGCCGATCGGCGAGCTGGCCGACAACGAGACGCCACTGGTCACGGTGGTGAACACCGCTGCCCCGGACTTCCCGATCGGCGGGCTGCTGCCGTTCATCTCGATGTTCGCCGTCGCGAACAGCGCGCTGATCAACATGATGATGGCCAGCCGACTGCTCTACGGCATGAGCAAGCAGGGCGTGCTGCCGGGCTTCCTGGGCAAGGTCCACGCCACACGGCAGACCCCGTGGGCGTCGATCGTGTTCACGACGGCGCTCAGCCTGGTGCTGATCGGCTACGTCTCGCTGTCGCCCGAGTCCCCGATCGTGGCCGTGCTCGGCGGCACGACGTCCCTGCTGCTGCTGTCGGTGTTCGCCCTGGTCAACGTCGTCGTCCTCGTGTTGCGGCGCGACACGGTGACGCACGCGCACTTCCGGGCGGGCACGGTGCTGCCGATCGTCGGCGTCGTGGCATGCCTCTGGCTCGTGCTGCCGGTGTCCTCCGGTCGGGGCGCTGAGCAGTACACGATCGCCGGCGGCCTGCTCGCGATCGGCGTCGTCCTCTGGCTCGTCACGTTCGTGTCCCGCCGGGGCAGGCCGGTGCCGAGCGACGCGATCGCCGACGCCGAGCACGCCGACCCGAGGGCGTAGAGGGCCGGAGGCGCGGGTCGAGGACGCAGGAGGCGCGGCGCCGGTCGCGTGACCGACACCGCACCTGCCCTGCCGCCGACCCGCGCCTCCTCGGCGGATCGCGCGCCTACGGGATGAGGCGGGCGGCGCGGTAGCGCTCGAACAGGTCGACGAAGGCCTGCTCGGTGCGGCGGTACCGGGTGAAGCCGGCGTCGCGGGCCTTGCCCATGTCGGTGACGACCTCGATGTCGCGGCCGAGGTCACCGTCGGTGTGCCACCACGAGGCGACTCGCGACAGCTCGGGCTCGGCGAGGTCATGCTCGGCGACGAGGTCGCGCCACTCCTGCTCGAGGCCGACCATCTGCTGCTCGAGCGGCCGGGGCTCGCCCTCGAAGCCCTCGACGAGGGCGGGGTCGATGCCGAGGTGGCCGGCGAGGCGCGGCCACAGCCAGCGCCAGCGGAAGACGTCGCCGTTGACGACGTTGAACGGCTCGTCGGCACCGGCCGGGTCGGTCGCGGCCCAGATCATCTGCTCGGCGAGGACGCCCGCGTCGGTGACGTCGACGAGCGAGTTCCACTGCGTCTCGCTGCCGGGGAAGACGAACGGGCGGCCGAGGCGCTTGCTCAGCGCGGCCTGCACGGCGATGGTCAGCCCCATGTTCATGGCGTTGCCGACGGCGAACCCGATGACGGTGTGCGAGCGGTGCACCGACCACGTGAACCCCTGGCGCTCGGCGGCCGCGAAGAGCTCGTCCTCCTGCGCGTAGTAGAAGTTCGGGTAGGGCAGGCGCTCCTCGTCCTCGTGGAAAGGCGTGTCGGGCATGTTCCCCGTGCCGTAGGCCTCGAACGGGCCGAGGTAGTGCTTCAGCCCGGTGACGAGCGACACGTGCCGCACCGGGGCGTGGTCTAGCGCGGCCAGCAGGTCGCGGACCATGGCGCCGTTGACGGCGATGTTCTCGGCCTCGGTGTCGCGCTTCTGCCAGGCGGCGAAGAAGACGTGCGTCGGCTTCGCGTCGGCCAGCGCGGTGCGCAGGCTCTCGGCGCTCGTCAGGTCGGCGGCGATGCCCGTCACCCCCGCGGACGAGGAGGCGCGGCGGGAGAGGGCGAGGACGTCCCACCCCTCGCGCGTCAGCTGCTCGACGAGGGCGGTGCCCGTGATGCCGCTGGCGCCGACGACGAGCGCGGTGCCGGGGACGCTTCCGCCCGTGGCGGGCTGGGTGCTGTCGGTCTGGGGTGTCTCGGTGGTGCTCATCCGTGGTCCAAGTCGCGCGCGCCTCCCCGCATTCCCCCGAGAGCGGATCGCCCCGTACCCCGGGCGGCGCCCCCTGACAGGCCGCCGGACGCGCCGAGCGTACGGTCGGCCCATGGATCACGACACGAACGAGCCCACGAACCGGACGCCCGAAGAAGAGGCGGCCGCGCTCGCGCTGGCCGTCGTGTCGCAGGCCGCGGCCATCACCCAGGGTGACCCCGCGGCCGTCGAGGCCAGCGACGAGAACCTGCGCGAGGTCGTCGCCGAACTGACCGACCAGCCCTTGACCCCTCGCCAGGAGGACGTCGTGGCGACCCTCGGCGTCGCCGGCGGCAGCCTCGCGGCCGGCTTGACGGCTGCCCTCGCCCACGAGAAGGGCGTCGACCCCGGCGTCATCCTCGGCTCGACCTCTCAGGCCATCGTGGCCCAGACGCAGTCGCCGTTCGTCGGCGCGGACGACGACGGGGACGACGACCCCGATCTCGTCGCGCAGGCCGAGCGCGACGCCCGGGCCCACGCGGCCGAGCGGGACGGCGACCACTCGGTCCCGTGGGCCGACCACGGCCACCGCGACATGGCCGATGCCGGGCGCGAACGGGGCGACGCCGGCGAGTCGCGGGCCGACCGTGGCGAGGACGACGACGCCGACCACGCGTCCTAGGGCCGCCGGCCTGCACGACGTGACGGGCCCGGACGTCCGGCGCCGCGCCTCCTAGACTCGACGGACGGGTCCGCGCGGGACCGCCTCGGCGGTGCGCCGGCCCGGCCGGTCGTCAGTGAGGAAGAGGTCAGCGTGTCAGACGCGAGGCGCCCCGAGCGGCCCACCCCGGGGAGGCCCCGCCCGCCACGGGTGCCCAAGGCACCGAAGAGCAAGCCGCGGGGTCCGGCCCAGTCGCGACTGGTCAACCAGCACGAGCTGCGTGACGTCCGGGCTCGGCTGCGCGGCACCATCTACGAGGGCACGACACCCGAGCACGGCATCGGCGGCGACCTCTACTCGCCGCGGCAGATCGTCGACTTCTGCCTCGACCTGGGCGACGTCATGTTGTCGTCGGGTGCCGACGTCCGCAGCACCGAGGTCGCGATCGTGGCCGTCAGCACCAAGTGGAACCTCGCCCCGCTCGAGCTCGACATCACGGGCACGGCGATCACCATCCAGTACGCCCCGGCCGGCCACAACCCGCTGGTCAAGACCCGGGTCATCTACGCCGAGGGGTCGAACCTGCACCGGCTGTCGCGGGTCTACCAGATCGTCGACGACCTGCTGCACGACGACCGCGACATGACCGAGGCGGTGGCCGGCCTCGTCGAGGTGCTGAAGTCCCCACCCCGCTGGCCGTCGTGGCTGACCGATCTCGCGATGGGCCTGCTCGGCGTCTCCGTGACGCTGCAGGCCGGCGGCACGTGGCAGGCCGCCGTCGGCGCGTTCGTGGTGATGATCGGCATCATGGCGTCGGGTCGCGGGCTGACCACCCGGGGCATCCCCCAGTTCTTCGTCATCGGCCTGCAGGCCGCGTCCACCGCCGCACTCGGCACGTTGGGCATCTGGGCGGGGCTGCTGACACCAGGAGGCGCGGCGGCGTTGGTCGCGGCCGTGGTCGTCCTCGTCCTGCCGCACCCCACGATCGTCACCTGGGCCCAGGACGCGATCTCGGGCTTCCGGTCGATGGCCGTCGGCCGCGCCCTGGTGATCGGGCTCATCGTCGCGGGGGTGGTCTGCGGCATCCCGGCCGGTCTCGCCGTGACCGCACGCTTCGCGGACATCGAGGTCGACCCGACGAACATCACCCTGCAGGCGTTGCCGCTCTGGCTCTCGCTCATCTCGAGCTTCGCCGCGGCGTCGGCCAACTCGATCGCCCAGGGGTCGACCGCCCGCATGATCCCGATCACGATCGGCGTCGCCCTGGTCGGCAACCTCTCGCTGTTCACCCTGCGCCACCTCGGGCTGCCGCTGATGGGGGCGACGTTCGTCGCGGCGACCTTGTTGGGTGCGCTCTCGACCGTGGCCGCGGCCCGTCTGCGGACGGCGGCCACGGTCATCGCCGTGCCGGCGTTCTGCGGGTCGTTGCTGCCGTCGCTCGCCGTCGCGTCGTCGCTGCTGAACTTCATGGCCGGCAACGACGGCGCCGAGGTCGACTTCGTGTTCTCGATGCTCACGACGCTGGCGATCGGTGCCGGACTCGTGCTCGGCAGCCTGCTCGCGACCCCGGGAGCCCGACGGTGGCTGCGCCGGGCCAGGCGCGTGCAGGTGCAGCCGGTGCGCACGCACACGACGCCGACCAGCGTCAGCGTGCCGACGGTCGTCGCGGAGCCGTCGGCCGCGCCGGCGCCGGTCTCGGCGGCGCCGCCGGTGGCGCCGCCCGCCCCGGAGCGGCCGCGCCTCGCCGACCCCACCGCACCGCGTCTGCCCGGGGTCGCTCTCTCGACCCCTGTCCGAACCGTCTCACCCCCGGCGCAGCACGCGACCTCGAGCGACTAGCGCTCGGCCCCGGCGGCCACCCCGCCCCCGGTGTCTCCGCGTCCCGGCAGCTCGACCTGCGCGTCCTCGCCTTCGAGGCGGCGGATGATCGGTCGGACGTCGCCGATCTCGGCACCGATCCAGTGGCGGTGCATCTTCACGGCCACGGCGGAGGGGGGGCCCGACCCGCCGAAGGGGTCGAGGACGAGGTCACCGGGCTCGGAACTGATGGTCAGCACGCGCTCGAGCAGTTTCTCGCTGAGCTCGTTCGCCCCCCGGGTCTTCGTCGCCCGGTGTCGAACCGGGGGGATGTCGAGCCAGACGTCGGTCAGGTTGATGCCGTCGGGGTGCAGCTTGCTGCGGTGGCCGCCGTAGTCCTTGATGTCTCGGCCGCAGTGGCGACAGACCTGGATCGGCAGGCGGGGGCGGACGAAGCGCGACGGCTTGCCCTTGCTGTAGTAGAGCAGGGAGTAGGGCGAGGGGTAGAGCTTGTTGGGGATCGGCAGACCGTACTTGATGTCGACGGCGACCCAGTGGCGGAAGGTCATGCCCTCGCCGTTGAGCACGTGGCCCAGCTCGATGTTCCAGCGGGGGAGGTTGAAGAGGTAGAAGGAGCCACCCGGCCGCAGCACCCGGACGCACTCGGCGATCCATCGGCGGCACCAGGCCAGGTAGGCGTCCTCGTCGAGCGAGTCGTCGATGCCCGCCCCGTAGACCTTGCCCAGGTTGAACGGCGGATCGGCGAACACGAGGTCGACCGACTCGTCGTCCAGCTCGGCGAGGACCTCGAGGCAATCGGCCTGGAAGAGCCGACCGCTGGCGGTGCGGTACGTCGGTTGCACGTCGTCCTTCGGGGTGTCGCGGGGTGGGATCGGTCGTCGAGAAGACTACTTCGGGCCGCCGACATCGAGGCCCGCTCGTTGCCCGGACGACCGATAGGCTAACGGCCGTGTCGTCCCCTGCGAAGAAGCAGATGCCGTACTCGAGGCGCCCTCGTCCGGTCGACGAGGTGATCGTGCTCCACCGCCAGGGTCGGCTCCCGCTCGACGACACGCTCGACCCCGACGACCCGATCCTGCAGCCCCGGCGCCACCCTCGGCGAGTTGGCCCGACGGTCTACGTCCATCGCGAGCCGATCCCCCACCGGCCGGCCCTCGCGCTCGCCCTGTCGGCCGTCGCGGCCGCCGGGTACGTCGCGTGGGGCTGGGCCGAACTGCACGAGGGCGCTGTCGAGTTCCCGCTCGACCTCGCTCGAGGCCGGCGAGCCTCGGCGCCCGTGGTCGGCCTGACCTCGGCCGCCTTCGCCGGGGCGGCCCTGCTGTCGGCCACCGTCGGGCGGCGGCCGGGCCGGTCACGGGCCCTGCGACGGCTCGCCGTCACGACCTCGGCACTGGCCACGGTGATCGTCGTGACCACGCTCGTCGTGGCGCTGCTGCCCCCCGCACCGACGTGACTCGACCCGCCTCGCGGACGGGAGCAACGGCGGAGGCCCGGGACGAGATACCGTTGCACCATGAGTGACACCACCGAGCAAGCCCCGAGCGACGCCACAGAGCAAGCCGACACGACGCCGACGTTCGCCGATCTGGGCTTGAGCGACCAGGTCCTGAAGGCCATCCGTGAGATCGGCTACGAGACCCCTTCGGCCATCCAGGCCGCCACGATCCCCACCCTGCTCGACGGCCGCGACGTCGTCGGCCTCGCGCAGACCGGCACCGGCAAGACCGCCGCCTTCGCGCTCCCCATCCTGTCCCGCCTCGACGTCTCGGCCAAGAAGCCGCAGGCCCTCGTGCTGTCGCCGACGCGCGAGCTCGCGTTGCAGGTCTGCGAGGCGTTCGAGCAGTTCGCCTCCGGCATGCGCGGCGTCCACGTCCTGCCCGTCTACGGCGGCCAGGCCTACGGCGTGCAGCTGAGCGCCCTGCGCCGCGGCGTCCACGTCGTCGTCGGCACGCCCGGTCGCATCATGGACCACCTCGCCAAGGGCACCCTCGACCTCAGCGAGCTCAAGTACCTCGTGCTCGACGAGGCCGACGAGATGCTGAAGATGGGCTTCGCCGAGGACGTCGAGACGATCCTCGCCGACACCCCCGACGACAAGCAGGTGGCGCTGTTCTCGGCCACGATGCCGCCGCAGATCCGTCGCATCTCGAAGCAGTACCTGAACGACGCCGAAGAGATCACGGTCAAGGCGAAGACCACCACCTCGGTGAACACGACCCAGCGCTACCTGATGGTGTCGTACCCGCAGAAGGTCGACGCCCTGACGCGCATCCTCGAGGTCGAGAACTTCGAGGGCATGATCATCTTCGTCCGCACGAAGAGCGAGACCGAGGCCCTCGCCGAGAAGCTGCGTGCCCGCGGCTACTCGGCCGCGGCCATCAGCGGTGACGTCGCCCAGGCCCAGCGCGAGCGCACGGTCAACCAGCTGAAGAGCGGCAAGCTCGACATCCTCGTGGCGACCGACGTCGCGGCGCGTGGTCTCGACGTCGACCGCATCAGCCACGTCGTCAACTACGACATCCCGATCGACACCGAGTCGTACGTGCACCGCATCGGCCGCACCGGCCGTGCCGGCCGCAGCGGTGCCGCGATCAGCTTCGTCACGCCGCGCGAGCGTCGTCTGCTGGGTGCGATCGAGAAGGCCACCCGCCAGCCGCTCACGCAGATGCAGCTGCCGACCGTCGAGGACGTCAACAGCACCCGGCTCACCCGGTTCGACGACGCGATCACCGAGGCCCTGTCGCAGGACGGTCGCATCTCGGCGTTCCGCGACATCATCAGCCACTACGTCGAGCACCACGACGTGCCCGAAGCCGACGTCGCCGCCGCCCTCGCCGTGGTCGCCCAGGGCGAGACGCCCCTGCTGCTCGACCCGAAAGACGAACGACCGCAGCGCGACGAGCGTCCGCTGCGCGAGCGCGACGACCGCGCCCCGCGCGGCGGTCGCGACGACGACCGGGGCGAGCGCCGCGAGCGCGGGCCACGCACGTCGAAGCCGATGACGGCGTACCGCATCGAGGTCGGTCGTCGTCACCGTGTCGAGCCGCGTCAGATCGTGGGCGCCCTGGCGAACGAGGGGGGCCTGAGCCGCGACGACTTCGGGGCGATCCAGATCCGCCCGGACTTCTCGGTCGTCGAGCTCGCCTCGGACGTCTCGAGCGACATGCTCGACCGTCTGAGCGACACCCGCATCAGCGGCAAGCTCATCGAGATCAAACCCGACCGCCGAGGAGGCGCGCCCCGCCGCGACGACCGCCCCGACCGGTCCCAGGGTGGCGAACGGCCCGCCCGCAAGCCCCGCTACTAGACAACCGGCCGCACGGCCCACGACGCCGACCTCGCCTCCCGCCTGGTCGGCGTCGTCGTGTCCGGTCCGCTTGTCGGCCGGTCGGCCCGGGACGGTCGCGGACGGGCGAGTTCGTGGTCCCCGGGCCGTCGGAGGCGCCCGTCTGCGACGAACTCGCCCGTGCACCCACCACCCCAGTCGAACGGAGCCCGATGAGCACCCCACCCTCCCCCGGTGGCACCGACGCCCTGTTCGGCGTCGTGCAGACCGCCCTCACGATCGGCAGTGCGATCCCCCTGCTGCTGTCGGCCGTCGCGTTCGTGTTCTTCGTGCGGATGCGACACCGGCTCGCGGTCGGCCTCCCGGGAACGCCGGCCACGCGTCGCCTCGCCGACGACGCCCGACGACTGGACGACCTGGCCCGGGTCTGCCTCCTCGGCTCCGGCTTCGGCCTCGTGCTCCTGGTGATCGGCCAGCTCGTCGTCGGCCTCGGCACATCCGTCGGCCTCGCCGGGGCGTTCGCCGGGCCGCTCGCACCCGTGACGATCGGTGCGGTCGTGCTGACCGGCCTCGCGGCCGGGGCGTTCGCGACCTCGCCGGCGCCACCCGCGCCTCCTGAACGCCGCTGACACAGCGCTTTTGTGGGGGCTGGTGCCCGCCTCCTCCGTGAGGAGGAGAACCCCCCGTAAGGGTGGTACATGACCGAACAGGTCTGTACGGTCGAAGCATGACATCAACGACGAGGTCTCCTGTCCGTTCCTCGATGCGACGACTGGCGGGCACCGCGGTGGTCATCGCCGCGTCGATCGGGTTGCTCGCACCACTGATCGGCGGTGCGACCTCGGCGTCGGCGGCGGAGACCGCAGCACCCAACGCCGTGGACACCGTCGTGCAGGCCACTGAGCCGTTCATCGTCGCCGACGCGACCGGCACCTCGACCTTCGACGTCGACGCTGCGACCCAGGCCGGGGCCTCCCCCGAGACGCTCCTCGCCGGAGAAGCTTTCAACGACATGGTGAGCATCCGTTCGGCCAGCCAGCCCTCCGACGGCGCGCGGGTAGCGGCAGGTTTCCCGGTGTGGGGCAACTGGTGCGGCCCCGGCCACGGCGGCGGGACGGCGGTCGACACCCTCGACCGCCTCTGCGAGCGGCATGACAAGTGCTACGGCGACCGTGGCTACTTCAGCTGTGCCTGCGACGCCCAGCTTAAGGCCGAGATCGACCGGTTCTCCGGGCAGATGAAGTCGAACGAGCGTGCCGTCGCCGCGGCGATCAAGCTCGTCTTCAGCACGGGGGTGTGCAATCCGTTCTGAGCGGGCGGTCGATCGGGCTGACCTGGCCATCCGCACGGCCGTCGTCGCGTTGGCCGTCGGGCTGATCTCGGCCGTGGTCGCCGTGGCCGTCCCGTGGGGTGCCGACGACGCCGTCCGTTGGGTTCCCGTCGCGATCGTGCCGGTGGCCGGTGTGATCGGCGCCGTGGTCTGCCTGCGAGCCATTCGCCCGTCGACGCCCGCCCGTGAGACGGCAACACCGGGCGGGTCACCGCCCCGTGCCGGACGCGAGGCACGCGTGACCGCGCTCCTCGTGGCCAACGTGATCACGGCCGTGGCCCTGCTGCCCGCCGCCTGGGCCCTGATCGTCCTGATCGCCGGCCCCTGACACCCCCGGCCGGCGACACCCCGGCCCGGCGACACCGCCGAGTGGTTAACGCACCGCGGAACGACGCGGTGCCGTGTCCACTCGGCGGTGTCGACGTGAACGACGCGAGGCGGGCTTCGAGGTGAAGGGCGCCAGGCAGGTGTCGACGTGAAGGACGCTAGGCGGGCGTCGCGGCGTACTCCGCCGACAGCACCTCACCCAGCCACGCGGCGAGCGCCGCAGCCGCCGACACCGACGACGACCGCTCCACGTCGGGGTTGTAGTTGGTGTTCGTGTTGACGTCGTACGGGACGAACCGACCGTCGACGGTCTCGATGAACTCGATGCCGGCGACCTCGATGCCGTGCTCGGCGACGAAGGCCTCGAGCCGTCGGACGAGCGGGTGCTCGGCGGTCACCGACGGGCGGACCGCGAACGGGGCGAACATGGCCGGGTCGGCGCCGTCGGGCACGACGCACGCGTCGGCCGGGCACAGTTCGAAGCTGCCGGCCGAGGTGTCGACCCGCACCGCGTAGACGAACCGCCCGCCGACGAACTCGACGCGGGTGGTGAAGGGCTCCTCGGCCTGCAGGAACTCCTGCAGCAGGGTAATCCCGTCGACCGGCACCTCGAAGTCGGGCCCGTCGACGTACGCGTCGAACGAGTCGAGGTCGTCGAAGCGGCGCACCCCGAGGCCCTTGCCGCCCTGGTTGTGCTTCGTGATGAACGGCAGCGTCTGCTCGCGGGCCCGGGCCTTGAGGTCGGCGGTGCCGAACACGGCGGTCGTCGCGGGCACGTCGAAGCCGGCGGATGCCAGCGCCAGGTACTGCGCCACCTTGCTCACCTCGAGTTCGACGACACCGCTGCCGTTGACGGTCCGGCGCCCGTGCCGTTCGGCCCAGCGCAGGGTCGTTCGGGCGACCTCCTTGGCGGTCCCCCGGCCGCGTGTGTGAGCCGAGCCGCTCAGCCGCGACCAGAACACCCCCTCAGGAGGCGCGGACGCGAGGTCGAAGGACGTCCCGTCGAGCAGGTGCTCGCGGTGGGGCACCCCCGCAGCGTCGAGCGCGGTGACGAGCGGCGGCAGCCATTCGGCGTTGTCGTGCAGCACGTGCACGACGGGTGTCGGGTCGGCGTGGTCGATCGGGGAGGTCATCGTCCGATCGTGCACCGTTCGGGCCCGGGGTGCCAGCCCGGCCGACACACGGGGACACGTCGCGTCACGTCGGCCGGGGCGTGCGCGCCGCGAACGCGTCGACGAGCACGGGGTCGTCACTGCGCTGCCGTTCCAGGAAGAGCACGATCGAGGCCGTCACCGTGCGGTGGCCGGGGCCCCGCAGCACGTCGTGCTCACCCTGGCCGACGAGGCGGACCGAACCCCGCGGCAGCTGGGCCGCCCAGGCGACGGCGTCCGCGACCTCGGTGACCCGGTCCCCGTCGCCGTGGAAGACCAGGGTGGGCTGCACCACCGACCGTGCCGCCGGCAGGGACAACCCCGTCGGCAGCGCCCTCCGGGTCCGGTCGTCCCGTCGGTCGGGCCCGAGGCCTCGTCGCGAGGCCGGGGTGAGCACGCCGGTCAGCACGACCGCGTCCACGGCCGCGACCGCGACCGAGTCGGCCGCGACGGACGCCGCGAGGGTCGCCCCGACGTCTGAGCCGAGCAGCACGACGGGTCTCGGCAGGGCCCGGTCGCGCACGAGCCGCTCGACGCCCGCCCGCACGGCGCGGACGTCGGTGGAGACGTCGTCGAACAGCTCGACCCGGTACCCGTCGAAGACGAGACGGTCGGTGAGCCTCGCGAAGTCGTCCGCTCGCTCGCCCGCCCCGAGCAGGACGACCACGGTGCCGCGCGCGTCGACGGTCGGGGTCGGAGGGGTGTTCCTGCTGGTCACGACGACTCCCCTGCGCTCGACGACGGATCGGTGCGGAGCGTCGGCGAGCGGCGACCCCGCGTCCCGTCATCTTCTGCCCGGGGGCTCGGGCCATGCGAACGACGTGACGTTTCGTGACGGATGGTGACGCCGTGTCTCGCGACGGACGTGGTGAGGGCGATCTCAGGATCAGCGCTCGACGGGCCTCTCGACAGGGCGTGACGAGGTGAGGACCCTCGTCGTCCGGCGATCACCCGCCCCAGGCGGAGGCGACGATCTCGCACAGAAGTCGATCGTCGGCGTCGAGCGCCGAGCAGCCGCTCGTCGCCCCCTGCCCGACCGTCTCGGTGGCGAGGTCGCCCGCCCCTCGGACGTCTCGCCGGAACGTCACGACGGTCCCTACCGGTGCCGTCCGAACCGCGCCGACGACGTCCGTCAGAGCGGTGTCGGTGGCGGTGTCGTCGAGCTCGATGCCGACTCGGCCCTCCGTGACTGTCACGGCCATGCCCTCGATACGGGGCGCGGCCACGATCGCGCCCGTGACGGACGCGAGCACCGCTAGAGCCTCGGGCCGACCCGAGAACGAGAGACCGCGGCGGTCGGTGCCGTCCGACGAGACGTGGATCTCGTCCATCCCGGACACGGCCGCGGAGCCACCGATGGCCTGCATCGCGGGCACGACGCCCTCGAGCCCCGACGTCCGTACCTCGACCGACCGGGCACTGATCGCCGAGTAGGTGACCGTGCCGGGCGCCACGACGTCGACCAACGACTCGGCGGCGGACAGGCCGCCGCCGCGCCCCCGCCGTTCGTCCGGGGAGTCGACGAAGCCGATCGACGTGCCGGGCACCTCCGACATCGCGACGAGGACGCCGGCGATCCGGGCGGCTCGCGGGGACGCCTCCGCCCCCTCGTCCGGCGAGTGGTACCCCGTGACGGTCGGTGTGTCGAGATCGACCCTGATGCCTTCCGGCAGGACGTCGACCCGCCCGGGCCCGAGGTCGGTGGCCCCGACGGCATCGAGCAGACGCCCCTGGTCGGCGGCGTCGAGGACGACGTCGGACGTCGCGGGGTCGTCGAGGACCGAGGGGAACCCACTGACGTGCTCGGTGACGAACCGGCGGGAGTCCGGGCTCCAGGCCGGCACGTCGACGTCGGTCAGCTGAGCCGCGGCGTCCCGCAGGGAGCGGGCCCGCTGCCAGGCCGAGACGACGTCCGACGAATCCGAGGGGACCACCGTGATCCCGAACCCCTGCCGAGGCGAGTCGGTTCCGGTCGCCCGTCCCTCGCCGAACGCGTGCGTGGCGAGGGACACCTCGGCGAAGACCGGGTCGTCCGCGACGCGACCGGCGAGATCGAGCTGTGCCGCCGTGTCGCCCTCGTCGGCGAGCACCTCGAACGAGACGGCGCCTCGCCGGACGTCCACGAACTGCCAGCCGGAGGAGTCGCCGACGTTGCGGGCCACGAACGGCCTGATGTGCTCGGCGACGGCCGCGAGGTCGTCGTCGCCGAGATCGTCCTCGACCACGACCGTCGCCTGGGCGACCGCGCTGCCGAAAGGGTAGTCGGTCCCTGCGGTCTCGATCTCGACGACGCCGTCGACACCCTCCATGCGGGACTCGAACCGGGCGAGCAGGTCCTGGGAGCTCGCGCACCCGGCGCCGAGCACGAGGACGGCCACGACGACGGTCGCCACGACGCCCCGCCTCGACCTGATCCCCATCCCCCCATCGTGGCCGCTGTGGACGACGAGCGACACCGTCGCAGGGCGGACCGTCGCCAGTTGGTATCGTCGTCCGACGACTGCCGGAGGTCTTGCTTGGTGAACCACCCGTCGGGACACGACGACGCCCTGAGCCGCGACGACGTGCGCGCGGCGTACGAAGACGACCCCACCTGGGCCCTGCTCCGCGGCTACAACGCCCGGTGGATGCTGCCGCTGTTCTCCCGCCACCTCGAGCACGCCGAGGGTCCGGTGTCGGCCGACTGGTTCCACCGGCAGGTCGCCGACGCCCTCGAGCAGAACGCCGCCGAGCAGGCGGCATCCGAGCAGGCGGCATCCGAGCCAGCCGTGTCCGAGCCGGCGACGACGTCGCGGCCCCCCGAGGAGGCGCGGCCCGCGTCCCCGACGCCCGTCGCCACCCCGACCCCCACCGAGCAGAAGACCACCCCGGCCGAGTACTGCCGCAGCTGGGTCGAGAGCCGCTGGCTCGTCCGCACCCGCGCCTCCGGACCGGACGCCCGCGCCGAGTACCGCCTGTCGCCGCACGCGCTCAAGGCGCTGCGTCTCGTGCGCGACCTCGTCGAGCGCGACAACGCCGTCAGCGAGGCCCGGCTCGGCAGCATCGCCCACGCCGTCGGGCAGCTCGCGGGCCTCGCCGACCCCAGCCGCGAGTCGCAGCTCGCGCGCCTCGACGAGCAGATCGCCGAGCTCGAGCGCCGCAAGGCCGAGATCGAGCGGCACGGCACCGAACCCACCGCTCCCGACGTGCTGCGCCGACAGGTCCGCGAAGTGGTCCGTCTGACCGCGTCGCTGCCCGAGGACTTCCGGCAGCTCGGCGCCATGGTCGAGCAGCGACACCGCGAGGTCGCGCGCCGGGCGTCGTCCGAAGACGTCGGCAAGGGCGCACTCGTCGACCAGTACCTGCGCGACAACGACCTGCTCGAGCAGACCCCCGAGGGTCGCGCCTACCGCGGCTTCGCCCAGATGCTCTCGTCGCGCGGGATCGACGTGATGCGGGCCGACATCGAGAAGGTCCTCGCGCAACCCGACGCCGCCGCACAGCTCACCGAGCGGCAGCGCGCACAGCTCGAGTCGCTCATCTCGTCGCTGCTCGCCGAAGAGCAGAGCGTGCAAGAGACCTACGGTCGCTGGACGTCCTCGCTGCGGCGCTTCCTCAGCCGGTCGGGCTCCGACCAGCAGCAGCGCCTGCTCACCCTCGCCGACCGGGCATTGCACGCGGGCGGCGTCTGGGCCGAGCGCCGGCCGGGCCACGCCATGCTGCCGGCCGAGCACGGCGACGGACTGGGCCTCGGGGCGCTCGACGTCCGCGACGTCAGCCAGGTGCAGCTGCACACCGACCGCGCACGCCCGACGGTCGACGTGCAGGTGACGATCGGCGATGCGACCCTGCCCGAGGCCGACCGGGCCGCACTCCGCCTCACCTCGGGCACGAGCACGGCGGCCGTCTCGGCGACGATCGACCGGCTGCTCGCCGACCGCGACGAGGTCACGAGCGCCGACGTCTACCGCGCCACCGAGCCCGAGTTCCGCCGTCTCGGGCTCGTCCTCAGCATGCTCGACCTGGCGCTCGAGCGCGGCGTCGTCGGCGACGACACCGAGACCGTCGAGCTCGCCGGTGGTCCCACCGGCCTCGGCGCGTCGTCGGACGCGAGCCCGGGAGGCGCGGGCCGGCAGGTCACGCTGCCCCGCCTCGTCTTCCGGCGCGACCCTGCGAGCCCGCCCGACGCCGCCCCCGCCGCGGCAAACCTCACGACCCGCACGACCACCACGAAGGACCTCGCATGAGCCCCGCAGCCCCCTCGGACGAGACCGGCGTCGACGAGGCGACCCGCGCCTCCTTCGCCGAGGCGACCGCTCCCTCCGTCGACGAGTCGGCGCGCGCCTCCCGCGATGCCTTCGACGACGGCGACGCCGACGACGACGGGGCGGCCGGCGTTCCGGACGCGCCGCCGCTGGCCGGACGCAAGGCCCTGGTCACGCTGCTGACCCACCGGTTCGTGTCGCGCGCCCGGCAGCAGGAGGCCTGGGCCGGCCTGCTCGCCCACGAGCCCGAGATCCGGGCGCGGCTCGAGGAGATGTTCCTGGTGCGCGTCGTCGCCCACGACCACGAGGTCGCCTTCAAGCGGCAGGGCGGCGAGGACGACGTGCCCGTGCTGCTGCGCCGCGAGAAGCCGCTGTCGCGGGACGCCTCGCTGCTGATGGTCTTCGCCCGTCGCGAGCACGCCTTCACCGACGGCCTCGACGAGGCGGTCGTGATCTCGAAGGACGCCGTCGCGGAGTTCCTCGGGCGGTACCACGACGACTCGGGCTCCGACGAGGTGCGGGCCCGTCGCCGCGTCGACGCCGCGATCGCCGCGCTCGTCGCCCGCGACCTGCTCACGGCCGAGCCCGACGACCCCGAGCTGTTCGTCGTCTCGCCCGCGATCGTGCCGCTGATGACCGCCGACCGGCTGGTACACCTCGAGCGGGTGTACCTCGAGGCGGCGGGGGTCGAGGGCGACGCGACCGGCGAGGGCGAGGCCGACAGTCCGGCCGACACCGACGCCGAGACCGAGACCGACGACACGGTCGAACCGGAGGTCGAAGCCGACCCCGTCGACGACGACGACTCCGCCGTCCCGGCCGACGACGACGCTCCCGAGACCGAACCCGATCCGACCGCCGTCCCGCTCGACCTCGACCTCGAGCCCCCGCACGACTCCGACACGAACACAGACACCGGCACAGACACCGACACCGACCCGGAAGCACCCCAGGCATGAGCATCGCCGACACCTCGCCCGACCTCGGCATGTTCCACTCGGGCCAGTACCGCATCGAGCAGGTGCAGCTGCTCAACTGGGGCAGCTACGCCGGCCTGCACCGCATGCCCGTGGGGCGCGGCGGCATCGCCATCCTCGGTCCCACCGGCCGCGGCAAGTCGACCGTGCTCGACGCCATGGCCGCGGTCATCATGCCCAACCCGCAAGAGTTCAACCGGGCCGCCCGCGACGACAGCCGCCAGCGGTCCGAGCGCACGGTCTACAGCTACGCTCGCGGCAAGACCGACGAGGTGCGCGACGCCGCCTCCGACCGGACGACGACGCGGTTCCTGCGACCGCTCGGACAGGCGTTCCCGAGCGGTGCCGCGATCACGTGGTCGACCGAGCTCGGTCAGACCGTCACGGCCGTCCGTGTCGCCTGGATCGGCGAGGACACCGCGAGCCAGGACGACGTCACCCAGGCGAGCGTCTACCTGCTCGTGCAGGGCCGCTTCGACCTCAGCCGCCTGTCCGAGGTGACCCGCGAGGGCACGAGCCAGAACCCGCTGACCCGCGGCTCGCTCGCCCGGCTGCTCGACCCCGCCCACGATCCCGCGACCTCGTCGCAGCCCGAGCTGCGGGTGCAGCTCTGCGGTCAGCTCGGCATCGGCGGCAGCGACGAGTCGCAGCTCAAGGCCCTGACCCTGCTGCGGCGGGCGCAGGCGTCCAAGGGCGTGTTCTCGATCGACGACCTCTTCAAGCAGTTCGTGCTCGTCCAGCCGCAGGCGCTCAGCCGGTGGGAGACCACGCTCGCCACCTACCGCGAGGCGTCCGCCCTCTACGACGTGTTCGAGACGACCCGCAAGAAGCTCGACGTGCTCGAGGGCGTGCCGACGCTCGCCGACCGCTACGAGCTCGCCGGCCGCGACGGATCGGCCAAGCGCCGCCTCCTCGCGGACGCCGACGGGCCCAGCCGCCTGCGCGTCTGGCTGGCCGAACGCGTGGGCAGCTGGGTCAGCGGCGAGGTCGACCGCGTCACGACCGAGAAGCGCGAGCAGGGCGAACGCCGGAGGCGCGCCCAGGCGGACGAGCAGCTCGCGTTCCGGTCCCGTGAACAGGCCCTGGCGCGGATCAGCGAGCTCGGGGGCGATCCCACGCAGTCGCTCCGCGAGCACGTGGCCGCCGCCGAGGCCGAGCTCGCCGCCGTCGAGCGCACCCGCGGCCGGCTCGCCGCCGCCCTGGACGGGACGGGCGAGTCCCTCCCCCGGAACGACGAGCAGCTCGTCGCCCTCGGGCAGCGTGCCGACCGCCTCGCGGCCGACGACGCCGCGGCCCGCGCCGCGACCGCCGACGCCCGCAGCGACCTCGCCGCCCGCCTCGGCGAGACGAAGCGGGCCCTCGCCGCCCTCGAGAAGCAGAAGCGCTCGTTCGAGCCGCGCCGCAGCAACGTGCCCGACGACGCGATCGAGCGACGTCGCCGCATCGCCGAGGGGGCGGGCGTGCCGGTGTCGAGCCTTCCCTACGCCGGCGAGCTGTTCGAGGTCGCGCCCGAGCACACCGGGTGGGCCGTCGCGATCGAGAGGGTGCTCGGCGATCTCGCCACGCACCTCCTCGTCGACCGCGCGCACTTCGACGCCGTGCGCCGCTGGGTGGACGAGAACGACGTGCGCGGACGCGTCACGCTCGTGCCGGCCACCGCCGGGGCCGAGCCGACGCTCACGCCCGTCGACCACACCGTGCCCGCGATGGTGCGGCTCGACCCGGCCAGCCCGTTCCGCGGCTGGCTGCACGACGAACTCGTCGCCGACCGCAGCGTGCTCTGCGTCGAGGGTCCCGACGACCTCGACGACCCGCGTCCGGCCGGCACCCGCGGCGCCGTCACGCGACGGGGCCTCCGCACCGGGTCGCGCGACCGCGTGATCAAGGACGACCGGTCGACCCGCTCGTGGATCGGCCTCGACAACGCGGCGCGCATCGCCGAGCTCGGCGACGAGATCGTCGACCTCGAGGCCGCGCTGGCCCGGGTCCGTGGCGAGTACGACGCGATCGAGGCCGAGGCGGCCGACCGCCGCCGTGCCGCCGACGCCGTCGCCCGGGCGAAGGAGTTCACCTGGGACGAGCTCGACACCGCCCCCGCGCAGACGCGACTCGACGACCTGCGCGCCCAACTGGACCGCATCGCGGTCGAGCGTCCCGAGCTCGCGACGTTGCAGGCCGAGGCGACGCAGCACGACGACGACCGCTCCGCCGCGACGCGCCGCTTGGCCGAGATCGATCAGGTGCTCGCGCAGCTGGACGAGAAGCACGCGACACTCGCCGACATCGAGGACGAGTTCGCGGACGCCGCCGACGCCGAGCCCCTGACCGACGACGAGCGGGCTCTCCTCGCCCCCCTGCCGTTCGCCGCACCCCGCGAGGCGACCGACGTCGCCCGGCTCCACCGGGACGCCGCGTCGCCGCTGCGGGCCCAGGTCGACGCTCACGACCGCGACCGCGCGAACGCCGAGTCGACGCTCGTCGTCGTCTTCGAGCGCTACCTCGAGCTCGACCGCACCGCGGGCATCGACGCGACGATCGAGAGCCTGCCGTCGGTCCGGGCGATCCACCGGCAGCTCGTCGAGGACGACCTGCCGCACGCGAAGCAGCGGCGGCTCGAGAAGGCCGGCAGCGACGTGGGCGACAGCCTCCGGGCGCTCCTCGTCCAGATCGAGGAGGACGGCCACGTCATCCGCCGCGGCGTCCGCCCGATCTCGCAGGCGTTGCGGTCGATCGAGTTCCGGCAGGGCTCGACGCTCGACATCGAGCCGCGGCCGGTGTCGAACGGCGACCTGCTCGAGTTCAAGCGCACCCTGCGCGAGCACACCGGCGGGGCCGAGGGCACGGCCGAGGCACGGTCCTCGGACGGACGGTCCTCGCAGGCGCAGTCCCCGGAGGCGCGGGACGCGTCCGAGGGCGAGCGCCGGTTCCTGAGGCTCCGCCGCGACCTCGCCCACCTCGAGGAGAAGTCGAAGGTCGGCGACGCCTGGCGCCGTCGGGTGCTGGACGCCCGCGAGCACTACCAGTTCCGGGCGATCGAGACCCGGGCCGACGGCACGCAGATCGTGCACGAGGGCGTGGCCGGCAAGTCGGGCGGCGAGGGGCAGGAGCTCATCGCGTTCGTGCTCGGGGCCGCGCTGCGGTTCCGGCTGGGCGACGGCACCGACCGGGTGCCGACCTATGCGCCGATCGTGCTCGACGAGGGCTTCGTCAAGGCCGACGCCGAGTACACCGGCCGGGCCCTGGCGGCGCTGACCTCGCTCGGCTTCCAGCTCGTGGTGGGCGCGCCACGCGACAAGGTCAACGCGTTCGAGCAGCACGTCGAGAGCGTGGCCTACATCTCGAGCGACCCGTCGAACCCCGAGCTGTCGCGCATCTACCCGCTGACGATCCGCCAGGCGATCCAGGTCGAGCAGCACGGCCTCGACCCGGCCGCGCTCGCCTGACCCGCGGTCGACTCGCCCGGGCTTCCGGGCGGGTTCGACCTTCCGGGCGGGTTCGGCGGACACGGGCGTCCGCGCCGGCCCGTGTCCGCCGAACTCGCCCGGTTCCCGGAGCGGGCCTCACCGGCGCGGCCGAGCGAACGGCGGCCGCGACTCAGAGGTCGCGGGTGGCGGGGCCCGTGTAGTCGGCCAGGAAGCCCTTGGGCAGCGGACCCTTGATGCGCTGGCCCGAGCCGCGCTCCTCCCAGGCGTGGGCGAGGATGCCCACCGACCGCGAGAGCACGAACAGCCCTCGTGCCAGTTCGGGTTCGATGCCGAGCTCGCCGTAGACCACGGCCGACACCCCGTCGATGTTCATCGGCACGTTGCGGGACGCCAGCACGCCCTCGACGGCGAGGGCCGCGTCGAGGTGACGCCCCTCGACCACGCCCTCGTCGCGTGCGCGCTCGACGAGCGCCAGCAGCGGGTCGCGGCGCGGGTCGCGCGGGTGGAAGCGGTGTCCGAACCCGGGCACGAACTCGCCCCGGGCCTTGTGGGCCGCGACCTCGGCGGCGGCCAGGGCGTCGAGCGGTGCACCGGTGTCGCGGTGCGAGGCGACCAGACGGTTCAGCAGCTGGACGCACTGCTGACCCGCGCCTCCGTGGGTGTCGCCCAGCACGTTGACGCCGTTCGCGACGGCCGAGTTGAGGCCGACCCCGCAGGTGATCGCCATGCGCGCGCTGGCGATCGACGGCGCCTGCGGGCCGTGGTCGACGCTCGCGACGAGAGCGGCTTCGAGCAGCGCGGCCTGCGCCGGCTCGGGCCGTTCGCCACGCGTCATCAGCCAGACGGTCTCGACGAAGCCGAGGTTGCCGATCAGCTGCTGTACGGGGTAGCCGCGTAGCTCGATGACGCCGGGCTCGATCTTGGTGATGCCGGTCGACCACCAGGCGGTGGTCGAGGCGGTCTTCGCCTCGAGCCGGGCGATCTCGGCCTGGGCCGCGGCGAGGCGGGCCTCGAGGTCGGCTCTGTCGTCGGCGCTCACACCGCGCCTCCTTCCCTGAGGTCGTGGATCTCGTCGGCGTCGAAGCCGAGCTCGGCGAGGATCTCGTCGGTGTGCTGCCCGAGCAACGGCGGCGGCAGGGTCGGCGCCCCGGGCACGCCGTCGACACGGATGCCGTGCCCCATCACCCGCAACGGGTCGTCGCCCTCCGCACCGCCCGGGAAGGGCAGCTCGTGCACGAGTTCGCGGTCGCGCACCTGCGGGCTGTCGAGCATCTCGGCCACCGTCAGCACCGCCGCGGCGGGCACGCCGGCGTCGCTGAGCAGCGCCTCCCACTCGGCGGCACCGCGCGTGGCCAGCGCCGCCTCGATCTCGTGGGTGAGCGCGGCGCGGTGGGTCTTGCGGTCCTCGCGGGCGGCGAACCGGGCGTCGACGGCGAGGTCGGCACGACCGATCAGGGCGCAGAGCGACTCGAACTGCTCCTGCTTGTTGGCCGCGATGTTGAGGGCTCCGTCACCGGTCGCGAACGTGCCCGAGGGGGCCGCCGTGCCGTTGTCGTTGCCGAGCGGCCGCGGCTGGGTGCCGGCGACGAGGTGGTTAGAGACGACCCAGCCCATGGCGGTCGCCGCGGTCTCGAGCATGGACACGTCGACGACCGAGCCCACCCCGGTCCGCTCGCGACCGAGCAGCGCCGACGAGATCGCGAACGCCGCCGCCAGCCCACCGAGCGTGTCGGCGATCGGGTAACCGGCCCGCAGCGGAGCCGTCTCGGGTGTGCCGGTGACGCTCATCATGCCCGAGCTGCCCTGGATGATCTGGTCGTACGCGGGCTTGCCGCGCAGCGGGCCGGTCTGCCCGAACCCCGAGATCGCCGCGTAGACGAGCCGCGGGTTGATCCCCCGGAGCACGTCCCAGCCGAAGCCGAGCCGTTCGAGCACCCCGGGCCGGAAGTTCTCGAGCAGCACGTCGGCCTCGGCCACCGCCCGCCGCAGCACCTCGACCCCGCCCGGCTTCTTCAGGGCGACCGTCAGCGACCGCTTCTGCGCGTTCTGCGCCAGGAACGAGATGCCGGGGAGGCGCTGGTTCAGTTCTGCGGACGCCCCCAGTTGGCGGGCGAGGTCGCCCCCGTGCGGCGTCTCGACCTTGATCACGTCGGCGCCGAGCAGGGCGAGCTGGTACGCCGCGTAGGGGCCGGCGAGGACGTTGGTCATGTCGAGGACGCGGACGCCGTCGAGCGGTCGGGGCCGGTCGTGGGCCTCGGCCGGCTCGTGGGGCGGGCCGGGGTCATGGGCCGGGGTGGGGT
>NZ_LHOZ01000040.1:0-21883 GCF_001297205.1 Frigoribacterium sp. RIT-PI-h
GCCGTCACCGACGACGGCGCACGGCGGGCCGCGACGACGCCCGCCCCACCAGAGAGGGTGGCCGATGGGCACGCAGCACGATCAGGCGTCCGAGCACGAACACGACGCCGGGGCGACGACCGACGCGGGGGCGACGACCGACGCGGGTGGCGGGGTCGACGTGACCCGCGCCTCCTCGTCCAGGGTCACGGGCGGGCCGGATGGGCCGACCGCCCCGGCCGCCGACCTCGTCGTGCACACGGTGCGGGTGCACCGCAGCGACGAGCCGCTGGCGCGCGAGGACGAGCTCGCCTGGCGCCTCGCCGCGCTCGCCACCGACGACGCACCCGTCGACGACGACGTCACCGAGATGGTGATCAACCGCCTGATCGACAACGCCGCGGTCTCCGCCGCGTCGCTGCTGCGCGCACCGGTCGCCGTCGCGCGCGACCAGGCGCTCGCGCACCCGCCGACCACCGGAGGCGCGGGCTCGCAGGTCACGGGCGTCGCGCCCGAGCACCCCGTCTCGCCCGAATGGGCCGCCTGGTCGAACGGGGTCGCCGTGCGCGAGCTCGACTTCCACGACACGTTCCTCGCGGCGGAGTACTCGCACCCCGGCGACAACATCCCGGCGCTGGTCGCCGTCGCACAGCACCGCGGACTCGACGGTGCAGCCCTGCTCCGCGGGATCGTGACCGGCTACGAGGTGCAGGTCGACCTCGTCCGGGCCATCAGCCTGCACGCCCACAAGATCGACCACGTCGCCCACCTCGGCCCGTCGGTCGCGGCCGGCCTCGGCACGATGCTCGGGCTGTCGACCGAGGTGGTGCACCAGGCGATCGGTCAGGCGCTGCACACGACGACGGCCACACGGCAGTCGCGCAAGGGCGCGATCTCGTCGTGGAAGGCCTACGCCCCGGCGTACGCGGGCAAGGCCGCGGTCGAGGCCGTCGACCGCGCGATGCGCGGCCAGGGCAGCCCCGCCCCGATCTACGAGGGCGAGGACGGCGTGATCGCCTGGCTGCTCGACGGGCCCGGGGCGTCGTACGACGTGCCCCTGCCGGCGCCGGGGGCGTCGAAGCGGGGAATCCTCGACACCTACACGAAGGAGCACTCGGCCGAGTACCAGGCCCAGGCCTGGATCGACCTCGCCCGACGGCTCGGCCGCTCGCGCCCCGCCCTGCGGGACCCGGCGCAGGTGCGCCGCATCGTGCTGCACACCAGCCACCACACGCACGTCGTCATCGGCTCGGGGGCGGGCGACCCTCAGAAGTACGACCCCACGGCCAGCCGCGAGACGCTCGACCACTCCATCCCCTACATCGTGGCCGTCGCCCTCCAGGACGGCGAGTGGCACCACGAGCGCAGCTACGCCCCGGCGCGGGCGCAGCGTCCCGACACGGTCGAGCTGTGGCAGCGCATCACCACGGCCGAGGACCCCGCCTGGACGGCCCGCTACCACTCGACCGACCCCGCCGAGAAGGCGTTCGGCGGCCGCATCGAGGTCGAGTTCGTAGACGGCACGACCCTCGTCGACGAGATCGCCGTCGCCGACGCCCACCCGCTGGGGGCGCGGCCCTTCGGACGCGAGGACTACGTGCGGAAGTTCCGCACGCTGGCCGAGGGCGTGCTGCCCGACGCCGAGGTCGAGCGGTTCGTCGACCTGGCCACGCGCCTCCCCTCGTTGACGGCGGCCGAGGTGCGGCAGCTGGGCATCGTCGCCCCCGAGGCGCTCGCGGGTGCCGCCGCCCAGCCGGGCGGGCTGTTCTGATGCTGTACTCGACGGTGTCGCCGGCCGACAAGCGTGCGGCGTTCCGGGCGGGCCTGGCCGACGAGCGCACCCTGACGTTCCCGGGGGCGTTCACGCCGCTGACCGCCCGCCTGATCGAGCAGAAGGGCTTCGACGGCGTCTACGTGTCGGGCGCCGTGATGGCCAACGAACTCGGGCTGCCCGACATCGGCCTCACCACGCTCACCGAGGTCGCCACGCGGGCGGGGCAGATCGCGTCGATGACCGACCTGCCCGTGCTCGTCGACGCCGACACGGGGTTCGGCGAGCCGATGAACGTCGCCCGCACCGTCCAGGCGCTCGAGGCCGCCGGCGTGGCCGGTCTGCACATCGAGGACCAGGTCAATCCCAAGCGCTGCGGCCACCTCGACGGCAAGCAGGTCGTCGACTCGGCGACGGCGACCGGTCGCATCCGGGCCGCGGTCGACGCGCGACGCGACCCCGCGCTCGTGATCATGGCCCGCACCGACGTCCGGGCCCTCGACGGCCTCGAGGCGACGATCGACCGGGCCCGTGCGCTCGTGGACGCCGGTGCCGACGCGATCTTCGCCGAGGCGATGGCCGACCTCGGCGAGTTCGAGGCGATCTGCTCGGCGCTCGACGTGCCGGTGCTCGCCAACATGACCGAGTTCGGCAAGAGCGCCCTCTTCACCCGACAGCAGCTGCACGACGTGGGCGTGAGCATGGTGATCCACCCGGTGTCGTTGATGCGCGCCGCGATGGGCGCGGCGTCCCGGGCGCTCGACGCGCTCGCGGCCGACGGGTCGCTCGAGTCGCAGGTGCCGTCGATGCAGACCCGTGCCGAGCTCTACGAGCTGATCGACTACCCCGGTTACGCCCGCTTCGACGCCGGCGTCTACGACTTCACGCTGGACGCCTGAGCCCGCGAGACCCCGGGAATCCGGCGAGACCCCAGGAAGTCGCAGAGACCCCAGCGCGCGCCCGGGGGTCCCGGCGACTTCCTGGGGTCCGGCGTCAGGCGAGGTCGGCGAGCAGGGCGGCGACGAACTCGGTGCGCTCGACCATGCCGTGCACGCTGATCCACTCGTGGCGGGCATGGGCTCCGCCGCCGACGCCGCCGACCCCGTCGAGCACGGCCAGGCCGAGCGCGGCGGCGAAGTTGCCGTCGCTGGCACCGCCGACCGACACTTCGCGCAACTCGAAGCCGAGCGAGGTGGCGACCCGGGCGGCGCGTTCGTAGAGTGCACCGGTCGCAGCCGAGCGTTCCATCGGCGGGCGGTTCCAGCCACCGGTGACCTTCAGCGTCGCGGCCGGATCGTGCGCCGCGCGCCCCGCGAAGACCCGCTCGATGCGCGCGGCCCCGCCCGCCGAGGGGACGCGGACGGCGCCCATCGCCCGGGCGTGGCCGGCCTTGACGTGGGGGCGGGTGCCGCCCTGCAGCACTCCCACGTTGAGGGGGGGGCCCGCCTCGACGTCGGCGGCCGCGTGGAGCGTCAGGACGACGCGGGCGATCTCGTCGACGGCGCTCGCACCCGAGCGCGGGTGCAGGCCGGCGGGCACCTCGACCCCGAAGGCCTCGACCTCGAAGATGCCGACGCCCTTGCGGGCGGTCTTGACGGCGCCGTCGGCGGCGGACTCGAAGACGAACACCGCGCCTCCTCGTCCGACCTCGCGCTCGATCGCCTCGCGCGAGGCGATGCTGCCGACCTCCTCGTCGCCGTTGAGCAGCAGGCGCACGTTCGGGCGGGGCAGCCCCAGGCGGTCGCCGATCGCGAGGGCGTTGCCGAGCTGGATCAGCCCGGACTTCATGTCGAAGACCCCAGGGCCGGTCATGTGGTCGCCCTCGACCGTCACGGGCCACCCGGCCAGCGTGCCCTCGGACCACACCGTGTCGTAGTGGCACAGGGCCGAGACCCACTCGGTCGACCCCGACGGTGACGGGTAGTCGAGCGTCACCGTGTCGCCGTAGCCCTCCACGACGTGCACGCGGCGGTCGGCCGGCGGTCCGACGGTCTCGCCGAGCCAGGCCTCGATCCAGCGGAGCCCCGCCTCGAGCAGGTCGACGTCGTCGGACGGCGTCTCGAGGCTCGCGTAGGTCGTCAGGTCGGCCACCATCGCGTCGAGGCGTGCCTCGACCTCACGGCGCAGGGTGGTGACCTGGTCGGGCTGCAGGGGGTCGTGGCTCACGGTCTCGCTCTCGTCGGGCCCGCCGTGGTGTGCGGGCATCTGACCATCTCACTCCCGTGGGCCGGGCGGCGACCGGCCGGAGGCGCGGTGCTGGTCCCGAGGAGGCGCGGTGTCGGACCCGGGGAGGCGCGCCCGGCTCTGTCGGAGGCCCCCGATACAGTCGGGGGCACCGACTCCGGCACCCGTTGCCGCACCGACCGCGACATCCACGAGAGGGGCTCCGTGCGCATCCTGCACACCAGCGACTGGCACCTGGGGCGCACGCTGCACGGGGTCGACCTGCACGAGCACCAGCAGGCGTTCGTCGACCACCTGGTGGGACTCGTGGCCGACCGGTCGATCGACGTCGTCGTGGTCGCCGGTGACGTGTACGACCGGGCCGTCCCCGCGGTGCCCAGCGTGCGCCTCCTCGGCCGGGCCCTCGCGGGGTTGACCGAGCACGCCACCGTGATCGTCACGCCGGGCAACCACGACTCGGCGGTGCGACTGGGGTTCGCGGCCGAGCTGATGCGACCCGGGCTGCACCTGCGGGCGTCGGTCGACCTGCTCGACGAGCCCGTGGTCGTCGGCGACCCGGACGGGCCGGTCGCCTTCTACGGGCTGCCCTACCTCGATCCCGACAGCGTCCGGCGGTCGCTGGCGCCCGGCGGCGCCGACGAACCGCTGGCGCGGTCGCACGCGGCCGTCGTGGGTGCCGCGATGCAGCGGGTGCGCGACGACCTCGCCGGGCGGCCCGGCACCCGGTCCGTCGTGGTGGCGCACGCGTTCGTCGTGGCCGGGCCCGCAGCCGACCGCGAGCCCGACGCCGACGCCGAAGCCACCGTCGAGGCCGACGCCGCCGTCGGTGCCGACGACGCGACCGCACCCGAGCGCAGCGAGAGCGAGCGCGACATCCGGGTGGGCGGCGTCGACTCGGTCCCGTCGACCGTGTTCGACGGCGTCGACTACGTCGCCCTCGGTCACCTGCACGGTGCCCAACGCGTCGGCCCGTCCGGTCGCCTGCGCTACTCGGGCTCGCCGTTGGCGTTCTCGTTCGGCGAGCGGAACCAGGTCAAGTCGTCCACGATCGTCGAGTTGGCCGCCGACGGCTCGGTCTCGGTCGACCTCGTCCCGGCCCCCGTGCCGCGTCGACTCGCCGAGGTGACCGACACCCTCGACGCCCTGCTCGACGGGCGGCACGACGACCTGCGCGACGCCTGGCTACGGGTCTTCGTCACCGATCCCGTGCACCCCGAACGGCTCTACACGCGCGTGGCCGAGCACTTCCCGCACGCCCTCGCGATCCACCACACGCCCGTCGGAGCGGTCGACGCCCCGGCGCTCGCCGCCGTCACGGCCGAGTCCGACCCGATCGAGGTCGCGGCCGAATTCGTCGCCTTCGCCTCCGGCGGGGCCGCGAGCGAGACCGAGCTGGCCGTGGTGCGCGGCGCCTACGAGGCCGCGCGGGCGAGCGAGGCCGGCGAATGAACCTCCACCGGTTGACGCTCCGGGCCATCGGCCCCTACGCGGGTGAGCACAGCGTCGACTTCGCCGCGCTCGGCGCCTCGGGCACCTTCCTGCTCGAGGGCCCCACCGGTTCGGGCAAGTCGACCATCATCGACGCGATCGTCTTCGCCCTCTACGGCGGGCTCGCCGGTTCGGCGTCGACGCCCGACCGCCTGCGCAGCCACCACGCCGCACCCGACGTCGAGCCCTTCGTCGAGCTCGTCTTCGAGAACGGCGCGGGCGTGCACCGCATCCGCCGGACGCCCGCGTACCGCCGTCCGAAGGCGCGGGGCACGGGCACGACGCCGGCGAACGCGACCGCGAAGTTGTGGCGCCTCTCGTCGCCCGACGCCGTCGACGGCGAGATCGTCTCGATCAGCGCCCAAGAAGCCGGCGCCGAGGTCACGCGCATCCTCGGGCTCACGCGCCAGCAGTTCGTGCAGACCGTCGTCCTGCCGCAGGGCGAGTTCGCTGCCTTCCTCCGCTCGACCGGCGAGAAACGCAAAGAGGTCCTGCAGTCGCTGTTCGGCACCGAGATCTACGAGCGGACCACGGCCGAACTCGTCGAACGGCGCAAGGTCGCCAACGCCGCCGTGGCCGCCGCCGACCGAGACATCGAGCTGGCCCGCGCGAGACTGCTCGAGGCGAGCGGATTCGACGCCGACGTCCTCGACGAGGCTCTGGCCGCCGACGGTGCGGCGGCCGTGCTCGGGGCCCTCGAGACCGAGGCCTCCGACACGGCGGCCCGGCGGTCACGAGTCGTCGAGGCCCGAGACACGGCGCGACGGTCGCTCGATCGCGTGCGATCGCTGAAGGCGGCACTCGACCGACGGGCCGACCTGATCGTCCGGCAGACGCGTCTCGGCGAGGACGACGCCGAGATCGCCACGGTCCGGCTGCGCGTCGCCGCGGCGACCCGAGCCGCGACCGTGACCGACGCCCTCGACGCGGTCACGCGGGCGGCCGCGACCGCGCGCGACACGGCGTCCCGCCTGGCCGCAGCCACCCGCAAGATCGCGGACACCGGGTCCGCCGCCGTCGACGGGCCCCCGGCCCGAGCCCCCGTCCCCGCGCGTCGCGACGCGCGGCTCGCCGAACTCGCGCTCCGGGCCGCGGCGGCCCGCACCGAGAGCGCCCTGCCCGGGCGTCGTGCAGCCCTCGAGGCGGCCGAGCAGTCCCTCGTCGACGCCGACGAGCGGCGCCGAGAGCTGGACGACCGCCTCGTCGCGGCCCCCGCCGTCCGGTCCTCGCTCGTCGGCGAGCGGGAGGCCCTGGCCGACACGTCGACCGACCTCGCCGCCGCCGAGCAGGCGACGGCCGAGGCGCGGGTCCGCCTGCGCGCCCTCGACGACATCGACGCCCTCGGTCGGGCCGTCGACGCGGCGTCCGTCCGACTGGCCGACGACCCCGCGGCGGCCCTGAAGGCCCTCGACGACGAGGCCGGCCTGCGCCGTCGACAGATCGAGGGCATGGCGGGCCACCTGGCCGCGGGCCTGGTCGTCGGCGACCCCTGTCCCGTGTGTGGCTCGCGAGAGCATCCGGCCCCCGCGTCTCCCGGCGCCGAGCACCCCACCGACGACCAGGTCGAAGTCGCGTCGCTGACCGCCCGTGCGGCCGAGGCGCGTCCGCGCGAGTCCGCAGCCCGGCACGCGCCCGCCGAGGGGCGGGGCGCCGCGGCCCGCCCCGCCCCGGGCGACCTGACCCGCCACGACGTCGAGTGCGAGTTGGCCCGGCTGGGTCTGCGCGTGTCCGAGGCCACCCGGGCCCGCACCGCCCTCGCGGCGGCCGACGCGGCCCTCGTGGCACACGACCGCGACGTCGACCGGCTGCGAGCCGAGCTCGACGACCTCCGCGAGCGGGCCGCCACCGGCCGCGAGCGTGTCGCCGCCGACCGGCGCGCCCTGCTCGTCGACGAGGCCGAGATCGCGCGACTGCTCGACGGTCGGGCCCCGACGATCGCCGAGCTCGCCGCATCGGTCGGTGGCGGCGTCGAACACGACACGCGCCTCCTGACCCTCCTCGACGCCGCCGACGTGGCCGCCGACGCGGCGGCCGTCCGTCGCGCCGAGCGCGCGGCCGCCCTAGAGCGCAGCGGGTTCGACGACGTCGACCGGGTCGCCGACGCCGCCCTCGAGGCAGGCGACCGGGCCGCCTGCGAGGCGCGGGGGTCGGCTCACGATCGCGAACGGGCGATCGTCGCGGCCGGGCTGGCCGAGCCCGGGGTCGCCGTGTTGACCGGCGACGAGACGGCGGACGGCGAGTCGGCCGTCGAGGCCCTCGGCCTGGTCGAGGCCGAGCTCGACGAGGTCACCGACCGGGCGACGCGGGCCGGCGACCGGGCCGAGCGGACGAGGCAGGCCCTGGCCGCCCTCGAGGCCGGGACGGCAGCGGCCGACGACGCCGTCGAGCACGCCCGGGCGGTGGTGCGCATGGCGAACCTCGCCAGCGCCTCGACCGGCGAGAACGTGAAGGGCGTGACGCTCGGCACCTTCGTGCTGCTGCGCCGGTTCGACGAAGTCGTGGCGGCGGCGAACGTGCGCTTGTCGGTCATGTCGAGCGGGCGGTACGAGCTCGCGTCGTCCGACGAACGCGAGGTCGGATCGCGCTCGCGCAAGACCGGGCTCTCGCTCGTCATCCGCGACGCGACCACCGACACCACCCGCGACCCCGGCAGCTTCTCGGGCGGCGAGACCTTCTACGCCTCGCTCAGCCTCGCCCTCGGCCTCGCCGACGTCGTGCAGGCCGAGGCCGGCGGGCTCGAGCTCGGCACCCTGTTCGTCGACGAGGGGTTCGGTTCGCTCGACCCCGACACCCTCGACGCCGTCATGAGCGAGCTCGGGCGCCTGAGCGCCTCGGGGCGGGTGATCGGCATCGTCAGCCACGTCGACGAGCTCAAGCAGCGCATCGCCGACCGGGTCGAGGTGCGACGCCGGCCCGCCGGCTCGTCGGTGCTCCGCTCGACGGTCGGCTGAGGTCGGCGGGGGTCCGTGCGGCGCGGGGGTCCGTGTGGCGCCGCTGACCCCGTCGGGTCGCCCGCCCTCGCCGTCCGGCGGTGGCCCTCATCCGAGGGTGTTCACCTGCGCGCACGGCCTCGTTCACGTGGCGGCCACCCGGCAGGAGTCTGCTGATCCCCGCCCCGCGCCGACTCCGTCGCGTGGCGACCGGATCACGATCACGATCACAGGAGCAGAACCGTGTCGAAGAACACCCCGAACCGCCGGCGTGCGGCCCTGACGACGGGGGTCGTCGCGACGGCCGCCGTCGCCGCCCTCGCCCTCAGCCCCGTCGCCGCCTTCGCGGCCACCCCCGCGAACGTCGCCCAGAACGGTGGCGCCGCGCGCAGCATCGACGACAGCACGCAGCTGCTGCTCGACTCGGTGGAGGCCGGGCCCGCCGAGAACGTCATCCTGCTGATCGGTGACGGCATGGGTGACAGCGAGATCACCTCGGCGCGCAACTACGCCTACGGCGCCGGCGGAACGCTGCCCGGAATCGACGCCCTGCCCCTGACCGGCCAGTACACGACGTACTCGGTCTACAAGGACGGCGCGAACAAGGGCAAGCCCGACTACGTGCCCGACTCCGCCGCGACCGGCTCCGCCTGGGCCACCGGCACCAAGACCTACGACAACGCCATCTCGGTCGACGTCGACGGCGTCCCGCAGGACACCCTGCTCGAGATCGCCAAGGCCAACGGCAAGAAGACCGGCAACGTCTCGACCGCCGAACTGCAGGACGCCACCCCGGCCGTCCAGGCCGCGCACGTCGCCGCGCGCAGCTGCTACGGCCCCGACAGCGTCACCCAGTGCGGTGCCGACGCCCTCGACCAGGGCGGCCTCGGTTCGATCAGCGAGCAGATCATCGGCACGCGTGCCGACCTCACCCTCGGAGGAGGCGCGACCTCGTTCGGTCAGTCGGCCCGCGCCGGTCAGTGGCAGGGCGACACCCTGTTCGCCCAGGCGCAGGACCGCGGCTACCAGGTCGTGCGTGACGCCGCCGGCCTCGACGCGCTGACGACCGCCGACCAGGCTCAGCCCGTGCTCGGCACCTTCACCGACGGCAACTTCCCGACCCGGTACGCCGCCACCACGGCGACCGTCGGCGGAGCCGACCTGGCCCCGCAGACCTGCCAGCCGAACCCGGCCCGCCTGGGCACCGACCTCTCGTTGCAGTCGCTGACCGAGAAGTCGATCGACCTGCTCGACACGGGTGACCAGGGCTTCTTCCTGCAGGTCGAGGGTGCCTCGATCGACAAGCGCGACCACAGCGCCGACGCCTGCGGTCAGATCGGTGAGGTGCTCGACCTCGACGAGGCCGTCCAGTCCGCCCTCGCCTTCGCGAAGGCCGACGGGAACACGATGGTCATCGTCACGGCGGACCACGCCCACACCAGCCAGATCGTCGACTCGACGCCGCCCGCCACGCTCAGCACCGCGCTGACGACGGTCGACGGGACCACGATGAAGATCGCCTACGGCACGGCCGCGGCCGGTGGATCGCAACAGCACACCGGCTCGCAGCTGCGCGTCGCGGGCTACGGCCCGGGCGCCGCGAACGCCGTCGGCCTGCTCGACCAGACCGACAACTTCTTCACCATCGTGAACGCGTTGCAGCTCGACCGCGACCTCGACGGCCTGAGCGCCGCCGCGACGATCTCGGCTCCGACCGAGGTCGCCCCCGGTGCCGACTTCCCGGTCAGCACCGTCGGTCTCGCGGGTGACCGCCAGGTCACGGGCACGCTCGACGTCGACGGCACGGTGACCGACCTCGGCATCGCCGACGTCATCGACGGCGTCGCGACCTACACGGTCACCGCCCCCAGCGAGCCCGGCAGCTACACGATCACGCTGACCGGCACGCAGAGCGGCACGACGTTGGCGGCGACGATCGCGGTCGTCGAAGGGGCCGTCACCCCGGCGCCGACGACCCCGCCCGCGGCGGTCCCCGGTGACGGCACGAGCGCAGGAGGCGCGGGTACGGCCGGCAACGGAAGCGGACCCCTGGCGTTCACCGGCTCCGACGCGCTGCCCGCCCTGCTGCTCGCTCTGATGCTCGCCGGCACCGGTGCCGCCCTCGTGCTGCGTCGTCGCCACCGTGCTGCGTCCGTCCAGGACGGCGTGCAGCTCTAGCCGCCCCCGGCCCCGACACACGGGAGGCGCGGTGCCAGCCGGCACCGCGCCTCCTGCGTTCTCGGGTCGCGTGGGACCCTCGGGTCAGACCAGCGGGTCGCTGTCCGTCGAGCGACGCTCGACGCGCTCGCCCGTGGCCGGGTCGACCGCGCTGCGGGTCGTGGAGACCGTCGAGCGTCGGCGCGACGCGAAGGCGATGCCGATGATGGTCACGACCACGCCGGCCGCGATGAGGATGTAGCCGATCAGCTTGATGTCGATGCCCGCGACCTGGAAGTCGAGAGCGAACGCGAGGACCGCGCCGATCACGATCAAGGCGATTCCGCCGCCGATGCTCATGGGGTCTCCTTCGTCTGGCGCCGCCCCGGGTGGGCGACGGCGCCGACGCGAGGGTCGGCGGGCCCCACAGTACCGACGGGCCGCGTCGAGCGGCCACGACGCGGCGACGGCGCTGAGAGGATGGGGCAGCCCGTCACCCGACACCGCAGGAGATCCCATGACCGGAGCCGCCGGCCCCGTGCCCCTCGACCAGCCGTACCACCGCGCCACCCCGAAGGTCGCGGTCGTCCGGTTCTGGCGGAAGTACGCCACCTTCCACGGGCGGGCGAGCCGCAGCGAGTACTGGTGGGGGTTCGTCATCGCGCTCGTGTTCCAGGGAGCACTGCAGGCCTGGGCCACGGGCAGCGGCGGGACGTCGACCTGGGCCGGGGGCGACAGCGGCGACTGGACCTACATCGACCCCCAGGGCGTCGTCGTCGTGCTGTGGTCGGTCGTGAGCTTCCTGCCGACCCTCGCGCTCCAGTCGCGGCGCCTGCACGACGGGGGCTTCACCGCCTGGTACGTGCTCTTCTACCTTCTGCCGGTGTTCGGCTGGCTGACCCTGATCGTCATGTCGCTGCTGCCGTCGCGCGCCTCGGGCGAGCGGTTCGACACGGGCGGTGAGCGGCAGTACCCGGGGCCGGCCTGACCGACCGCCGGGGCCGCCTCCGCATCACTCGTCGAGGGACAGGACGAGCCGCTCGCCCGACTCGGACTCGGCGTAGCCCAGACGGCCGGGCAGGCACGAGATGACGGCGCCGTAGCCCTGCCCGACCACGGCGGCGACCGCGTCGTCGAGGGTGCCGGCCCACTCCCTGCCCTCCTCGAACACGACGCAGCGCTCGCCGGCTCCGAGGTCGCGCAGTCGGGTCGACACGGCAGCCGGTGACGAGTCGGCGTGGCTGAGCCGGGTGGTGCGGTCCGATCGGAACGGCATCAGGCCGAGCCCGGCCCGGAACTTCGCCCGCTTCTCGTCGGTCGAGCGCAGGCTGTTCAGGCGGCCGACCTTGCTGGGCAAGGCGAAAGCCGTCACGAGTCGGCGGGCGTGGTCGTCGATCTCTGCTTCGTCCATGCCTGAGGGTACGGCCGCTGCCTGTTCGTGAGGGGGTTCCGGGGTCGGGTCACCGACCGCTAACCTGTTCGCACTCCGGTGGGCCCGACCGCCGTGGTGGTCCCGTTGAGCGACGCCCGTCGCTCGTTTCCCGGTGGTGGACCCTGCGTGCGTCGGGCCTCCGGAGCCCTGACGATCGAGGCCCCGTCCGATGCCGGTCCGACTCCGGGCCGACGCCCTCAGCTCTGCTGCGCCTCGTGCACCAGGTCGAGCGCCGCCCGCAGCCCGGCCGCCGGCAGCTGGCCCGGTGCGCTGGACGCCCCCGCCGACCCGAACGTGACGCACGAGCCGAACGTCTCGCCCGCGAGCCGGGAGACGACGCCGAGCGGCCCCATCGCCATGGTGATCGCGGGCACGATGCCGGCCCCCGCCCGGAACTCGGTCGTGGCCCGCATCAGCGTCAGCACGTCGTCCGTGCTGGACGGCATGGCGGCGAACTTCGCCACGTCGGCGCCGTTCTCCTGTTGTTCGAGCAGGCGCGACACGATCTCGCCCTGCGTGGGCGTGCCGCTGAAGTCGTGCGACGACATCACGACGACGAGGCCGGCGTCGTGCGCGGTGTCGACGAGCCCGCCGAGCAGGTCGGGGTCGGTGTACATCTCGACGTCGACGGCGTCCAGCAGTCCGGTGCCCATCGCCGAGCGCAGCACGGCGTCGTAGGTCGCCGGGGCGACGTCACGCTCGCCCCCCTCGGGTTCGGTGCGCAGGGTGAAGAGCAACGGCAGGGCCGCGTCGAGAGCGCCGCGGACCCGTCGGACGACGTCGGCCACCAGGTCGAGGTCGGCGGGGCCCGTCGCCGGGGCGCCGGCGCGCACGGGCCCGTCGGGGTCCTGTGCCGCGGCGAAGGCGGCGTCGACGAAGTCGATGCGCAGTTCGACCAGTTCGACCGTCCGGGTGTCGAGTGCCGAGGCGGCGTCGACCAGTGCGTCGGCGGTGCGGGCCACGAGCGGGACGCAGACCGCGGGCCGCCCGGTGCCGAGCGCGACCCGGCCGATCGAGCCCGGCAGAGGAGTCGCCATCGTCAGCCCGCCACGCTGTCGGTCGTCGACCGGCCGCGGATCGGCAAGCCCACGGAGGCGCGCATCGCCTCGCGCAGGACGCCCTCGTCGGTCACCGGCTCGGCCCGTGCCCCCCCGGAGAAGAGCCGCACCCGGCCGAGCGCCTGCTCGACGAGCATGTCGAGACCGTTGAAGACGATGCCGCCGTCAGCCGACCAGCGAGACGCCAGGCGGGTCGGCCAGGGCTCGTACGCGACGTCGAAGAGGACCGACGAGCCGCTGGTCGGACGCAGGTGCAGGTCGTCCGCGGCCCCGCCGGGCAGCGTGCTGATGACGAAGTCCAACGGGCCGAGCGAGGGCAGCTCGGTGAGCGGGGCGACCATCACGTCGGCACCCAGCTCGGCGGCCAGGGAGGTCAGCTCGCCGGCCCGCATGGGGTTGCGCAGGTGGATCGAGAACGACCGGGCGCCGAGATCCCAGGCGGCGGCCATGGCGGACAGGGCGGTCGCGCCCCCGCCGAGGATGGTGGCGGCGGCGGGTCGTGCGTCGTGGAACCCCTCGACGCTGCGGACGATGCCGTCGACGTCCGTGTTGTGCCCGTGGCGTCGGCCGTCGTCGTCGAGGACCACGGTGTTCGCGACCCCCAGGCGCCGGGCGAGGGGCGAGACCGTGTCGAGCAGGGGCAGCACCTCGCGCTTGAGCGGCATCGTCAGGCTCAGTCCGCGCCAGCTCGCGTCGAGGCCCCCGACGAAGTCGGCGAGACCACCCGAAGCCACCTCGACGCGGTCGTAGTCGTAGGGCAACCCGAGGTGCTCGTACGCCGTGCGGTGCAGCACCGGGGACAGCGAATGCTCGATCGGCGACCCCAGGACGGCGAGACGTCGGCGAGCATCGGTCACGGGTGGGCCCCTCCCTGCGCCCGCGGCTCGGACGACGACCCACCCTAACGCGAGGGCCCTGAGGGGGTGCGGGGCCGCGGTGACCGGCACCGCGCCTCCTCGGTCGGTCGGGTCTGGCAGGGTCGGGGCATGAAGATCCGACCCTTCGACGAGGCCGACACCGAGACCGTCGTGGCGCTCTGGGAGCGCTGCGGGCTGACCCGCCCGTGGAACGACCCGCGACGCGACATCGAACGCAAGCTGACGGTGCAGCGCGAACTGTTCCTGGTCGGCGTCGACCCCGAGGAGGCGCTGGTCGCGACCGCCATGGCCGGTTACGACGGCCATCGTGGCTGGGTCTACTACGTCGCGGTCGAGCCCGAACGCCAGGGCGAGGGATTCGGCCGACAGCTCATGGCCGAGGTGGAGCGGCTGCTCGAGGCGATGGGGTGCCCGAAGGCGAACTTCCAGGTGCGCACCGGCAACGAGCGGGTGCGGGCGTTCTACGAGCACCTCGGGTACTCGGTCGACGACGCGTTCGGCATGGGGAAGCGACTGATCGCCGCCTGAGGCGGGGCGGTCGGTCCTTCTCGGCGGGCGCCCACCGGCCGCCTCGCCGGCCGACCGCCACGCGCCGGATGAACAACATGTGACGATCTTCGGCGGACTCTTGTCGAGTCCCCAGCGAGAACTTATGGTCGTGTGCTGTGCCCCCTGTCGGGGGGTGCCGTCCCACCCGAACCGTCTTCTCCAGGAGCACCGACGCCCATGCGCATCAGCCCCCCGTCATCCGAGTCCGTCCCGACGGGAGGCCGGCGGCGCGTCCGCGGTGCCGCCCTCGCGTCCGTCGCCGCCGGAACCCTGCTGCTCGGCCTCGTCGCCGCGGCACCCGCCCAGGCCGTGCCGGTCACGATCGACCTCGTCGGCATCAACGACTTCCACGGCCGGCTCGAGGCCGACGCCCCGGGTGCTCGCGCGTCCATCGCCGGCGCGGCGGTCCTCGCGGGTGCGGTCGAGTCGGTCGAGCAGCAGAACCCGAACACGCTCTTCGTCTCGGCGGGTGACAACATCGGCGCCTCGACGTTCACCTCGTTCATCCAGGACGACGAGCCGACCCTCGACGCCCTGAACGCCATGGGCCTCGACGTCAGCACGCCGGGCAACCACGAGTTCGACAAGGGCCAGGCAGACTTCACCGGTCGCGTCCAGACGAACAGCGACTTCCCCTACGTCAACGCGAACATCCTGAAGAGCGACGGGACGCCCGCCTACGACCCCTACGTCGTCGAGGAGATCGGGGGCGTCCGCGTCGCCTTCATCGGCGCCCTGACCGAGACCATGCCGACGCTCGTCAGCCCGGCCGGCATCGAGGGGCTCACCTTCGCCCCCGTCGTCGACTCGGTCAACGCGGTCGCGGACGACATCGTCGAGACCGACGCCGCCGACGCGATCGTCCTGCTGCTGCACGAAGGCGCCGAGACCGGCAGTCTGGACTCGGTCACCGGTGACAACGCGTTCGGCGAGATCGCCCGCGGCGTCTCGGGCGACGTGTCCGCGATCTTCTCCGGGCACACGCACCAGGGCTACGACTACCTCGTCACGCCGTCCGACGGCGGGCCGCAGCGCGCCGTCGTCCAGACGGGCAGCTACGGGACGAACCTCGCCCGGGTGACCATGACGGTCGACCCCGCCGCCACCGCGTTCCGCGACCGGGTGACGATCGCGTCGCACCGCCTGGTGCCGCTCTACGGCGCCTTCACGCCCGACCCCGCCGTGGCAGGCATCGTCGCGGCTGCCGTGGCCGTGGCCGCCGACCGGGGGGCCGAGGTGATCGGTTCGATCAGCGACTCGTTCAACCGTGCCTACAACGCGACCCCCGACGCCAACGGGCTGCCCGTGTCGAACCGTGCGGGCGAATCGACGCTGGGCAACTTCGTCGCCGACATCCAGCTGGCGTCGACCACGGCGAGCGGTGCCCAGCTCGCCTTCATGAACCCCGGCGGCCTGCGGGACGACCTGCCCTTCGTGGCACCGGACGGTGACGTGACCTACAAGGCCGCCGCGGCCGTGCAGCCCTTCGCCAACACGCTGGTGGTGGTCGACATGACCGGTGCCGAGATCCGCCAGGTGCTCGAGCAGCAGTGGCCGACGGCCGCTCGCACCAGCACCCTGAAGCTCGGTACGTCCGAAGGTCTGACCTACACCTACGACCCCGCCGCGACGGCGGGCTCCCGCATCGCCGCCGTCTCGCTCGACGGCGTGGCGATGGACGACGCGACGATCTACAAGGTGACCGTCAACTCGTTCCTCGCCTCGGGTGGCGACGGGTTCGCCGCCTTCGCGAACGGTCGCGCCCACGCCGACAGCGGCAAGGTCGACCTGCAGAGCCAGCTCGAGTACTTCGACACCCAGGCCGGCGACCCCTCCGACCCCGACTTCGCGTCGCGTTCGGTCGGCGTCTCGGGCGTCACGGCCGCACCGGCCGGTGGCTTCGCCGCGGGCGACACGGTGTCGATGAATCTCTCGTCGCTGGTGCTGCAGCAGGTCGCGAGCGATGACTCCGCGGTCGCGCTCGCCGCGGCGCAGCCCGGCGTCGTGACCGCGACCCTCGACGGTGTCGAGCTCGGGTCCGCGCCGATCGACGCCACCGTGCTCGACAACTCGGACGAGCAGGGTCGTGCCCTGCTCGACTTCGCCGTCCCCGAGGGCATCACGGCCCCCCCCGCCGGGCCGGTCACCCGACAGGTCGTCCTGAGCGTCCCGGGAACGGGCACGACGGCGACCGTCCCGGTCGTGTTCGCCGCGGCCGCCGAGCCGGTCGTCGTCGACCCGACCGACCCCGGCACCACGCCCCCGGTCACGACCCCCGGTGGCACGGTGCCAGGCACCACCCCCGGCTCGGGCCCGGGCCCGCCCCCCGCCGGCCCGGTCCGCAACCCCGCCGGCTCGCTGGCCGTCCCCGGCCCGGCCGGCCCGGGTCTCGCGGCCCTCGCCGCACTCGCCCTGATGCTGGCCGGGGGCTCGGCGCTGGTCGTCGCCCGCCGACGCCGCCTCCGTGCGACGGTGACGCCCACCGAGGGCTGACGCCTCCCGGCTACGCACCACCGACCGAACGTCGCACCGCTGAAACCGGCGGTGCGACGTTCAGTTCGTGGCGACCCTCGCGCGGTGGTGACGGCGGCGGCGCGACCGACCGGCACCGCGCCTCCTCGTGGTGTTCCCGGGGGCCGGCACCGCGCCTCCCGTACGCTCGTCGCGTGACGACGTTCGCCTCCCACCGCCTGTTCCGGTCGCTGCCCTCGTCCCGGTGGTGGAAACCGCTGCTCGCGGCCGTCGTGGCGGTCGTCACGTACCTGCTCGCCTCGGTCGTGGCCTACGGGGGCGACCTCGGGGGGACCGCGGCCGTCGGTGGGCCCGCTGCCGCCGAACGACTGCAGCGCGGCATCGGGGGCGACGCGCGGGCCGCGGCCGACCCGCTCGTGCTCTTCACGACGCTCGCCTCGATCGCGGTCATGCTGCCGGCGATCATGCTGGGGACGCTCATCGTCGGTCCCGGGGCGGTCGGCAGCCTCTCGAGCGTCGCCGGGCGGCTGCGGTGGCGGTGGCTCGCGCGATGCATCGTGCCCGCCCTCGCGTTCATGGCCCTGACGGTGGGCCTCAGCTACGTCGTCGTGCCCCCGCTCTCGGGTGAGCCGATCGGCACCGGACCCGTCACCACGCCGGCCGACACCCTGGTGTGGGCGGTGGTCGTCATCCTCGTCGTGACGCCGCTCCAGGCGACCGCCGAGGAGTACGCCTTCCGTGGCCTGGCGATGCAGACCCTCGGGTCGTGGGTGGCGTTCCCGGTCGTGGCCGTCGTGCTGCCGACGGTCGCCTTCGCGTTCGCGCACGACTACAACCCCTGGGGCATGCTCGACGTCGCCGTGTTCGGCGTGGCCGCGGCCTACCTGACCTGGCGCACCGGCGGACTCGAGGCGGCGATCGTCGCGCACGTGCTCAACAACACCGTGCTGTTCCTGCTGTCGGCACCGTTCGCGGGCGTCGAGTCGAGCGACGGCAGCCCCCTCGCCCTCGCCGTGACGGTGGTCTCGACGCCGCTCTACGTGTGGCTCGTGCTCAGGGCGGCTCGACGAACCGGTCTCGTGACGGTCCGCAGCGCTCCTCTCGTCCCCAGCGCGCCTCCCGCCGACGACCGTCCCCAGGAGGCGCGGGTCGGCTGACCGCGTCGGTGACCGCTCGTAGACTCGTCGCGTGACCACCACCGCCTCGCCCGCCCTGGCCCCCGACGCCCCCACCGCAGCCCTCGACGTGCTGCACCGGGTGTTCGGCTACGACGACTTCCGTGGCCAGCAGGCGCAGATCATCGACCAGGTGGTCCAGGGCGGCGACGCCCTCGTGCTCATGCCCACGGGTGGCGGCAAGTCGCTCTGCTACCAGGTGCCCGCCCTCGTCCGCGAGGGCACGGGCATCGTCGTCTCGCCGCTCATCGCCCTGATGCAAGACCAGGTCGACGCCCTCGAGGCCGTCGGCGTCCGCGCGGCGTTCCTCAATTCGACCCAAGACCCCGACCGTCGTCGTGCGGTCGAGCAGGCGTTCGTCGAGGGCGAGCTCGACATGCTCTACCTCGCGCCCGAGCGGCTCAAGCTCGAGTCCACCAAGTCGTTGCTCGACCGGGGCCACGTCTCGCTCTTCGCCATCGACGAGGCGCACTGCGTGGCGCAGTGGGGCCACGACTTCCGCCCCGACTACCTCGAACTGTCCGTGTTGCACGAGCGCTGGCCCGACGTGCCGCGCATCGCCCTGACGGCCACGGCCACCGAGACCACCCACCGCGAGATCTCGCGGCGCCTCGAGCTCGACGACGCGAAGCACTTCGTCGCCGACTTCGACCGGCCCAACATCCAGTACCGCATCGAGGCGAAAGACGGCCCGCAGCAGCAGCTGCTGCGGTTCATCCGCACCGAGCACGACGGCGATGCCGGCATCGTGTACTGCCTGTCCCGCAAGTCGGTCGAGAGCACGGCCGAGTTCCTGGTCAAGCAGGGCATCCCGGCGCTGCCGTACCACGCGGGCCTCGAGGCGCAGACCCGGGCGCGCAACCAGGCGCGGTTCCTGCGCGACGAGGGCATCGTCATGGTCGCCACCATCGCCTTCGGCATGGGCATCGACAAGCCCGACGTGCGCTTCGTCGCGCACCTCGACCTGCCCAAGTCGGTCGAGGGCTACTACCAAGAGACCGGCCGTGCCGGCCGCGACGGCCTGCCCTCGACGGCGTGGCTGGCCTACGGCCTGCAAGACGTCGTGCAGCAGCGACGCATGATCGACCAGTCCGAGGGCGACGCCGAGCACCGCCGCAAGCTCGGCGCCCACCTCGACGCCATGCTCGCCCTGTGCGAGACGGTCGAATGTCGACGCGTGCAGCTGCTCGGCTACTTCGGCCAGGCGAGCACGGCCTGCGGCAACTGCGACACCTGCCTCTCGCCGCCCGAGTCGCTCGACGGCACGGTGCCCGCCCAGAAGCTGCTCTCGACGGTCGTCCGGCTGAAACGCGAGCGCAACCAGCAGTTCGGCGCGGGCCAGATCGTCGACATCCTCGTCGGCAAGTCGACCCCCAAGGTCCTCCAGAACCGCCACGAGCAACTGTCCACCTTCGGCATCGGCACCGAGCTGAACGACGTCGAGTGGCGGGGCGTCGTCCGGCAGCTGCTCGCCCAGGGGCTGTTGGCGGTCTCGCCCGACGGGTACGGCACGCTGCTGCTCACCGACGCCGCGGGCGAGGTGCTCTCGGGCAGCCGCACCGTCCGGCTGCGACGCGAGCCCGAGCGCCCGGTGCGGTCGGCCCGCGCGCGGGGTGGCTCGGGATCGTCGAGCCGCGGCTCGTCGCGGGGTGCCGTCGAGCTGACCGGCGACGACGCCGCCCTGTTCGAGACCCTGCGCGAGTGGCGCGCCGGGGTCGCCCGGGCGCAGGGCGTCCCGGCCTACGTCGTGTTCGGCGACGTCACCCTGCGGGGCATCGCGTCCGAACGGCCCACCTCGCTCGACCAGCTCGCGGGCATCAGCGGCGTCGGTCAGAAGAAGCTCGACACCTACGGTCAGCAGGTCCTCGCCGTCGTGGGCGGCACCGCCCCGGCCGACGCGGCGGCTGCCGGGTCGACCGCGACGGCGTCGGCGTCCGCGGCGGGCAGCAGCGCGGCTCGCTCGCCCCGAGCGACATCGACGGCCCCGGCCGGCGGTCGGGCTGCCCGCCGTGCGGCACCGCCCGCGGTCGACGAGGTGCCCGAGGTGCCGGCCGACGATCTCTACGACCTGCCGTCCGACGCTCCGTTCGACCCCTACGACGACGCGCCGCCGCCGCCCGACGACTGGCGCTGACCCGGGGTCGACGGGCCGAATCCGAGCAACGGGAACGCCTGCGACAGGACGACCAGTGCGACCGTCGTGATCACCATGGCCTCGAACCCGCCGAGGAAGGGTTGTCCGTTCATGCGGGCGACGTAGGCCGCGGCGAGCAGCAGGGCCCCGCCCGCCGGGGGTGCCAGTCCGACGAAGCGCATGCTCGTCTGGTCGACGGCAGCACCTCGTCGTGTCCGACGCACCGACGAGACGGCCACGACGACGAGCGCGAGCCAGACGATCGTCGACAGCACGTAGAGGCCGGTCGCCACGACAGTCGCGGGGAGACCGACGCCGACCGACGTGCCGGCACCGACGATGCTGGTGACGGCGAAGTAGGTGTAGATCAGCGCGGTGGCGGCGAAGACGAACGGCAGACGCGAGGGGCGGGTGGTCACGGTCTCGTCGTCCATGGCGGTCCTCTCGGGGCGTCGGAGCTGTCGTCGGGTGATGGTGCCGGGCGTCCCGGGCCGTCCTGGGTCGCCCCCGGATGTCGGAGTCGGAGGCGCGAAGGACCGTCCGCTCGTCCGGCCGGACCACCGCCCGCAGGGTTCGGCGGTGCGTCGCGGCGCTCGTTCCGGTTCTCGGGTCGATCCCCCGACGAGGACTCGCTCGAGGGGTCGTGAACCGGACGAACGTCCTGTTCCGATCGACCTCCGACGATAGGGTGCCGGTCAGTCGGCGGCAATCCTCCCTGAGGGGGACACCCGTTGTTCCCCGAATCGGGTGGTGCGGGTGGGTGCCGACGGGCCCCGGGTGAGGCGCAGGGGCGAGCCATGCCCCTCGGGGAATGTGGTGTCCGGCACAGTGGAGCGTGCTCACAACCCTCAGCCGTTCGGTCCTGTCACCCCTCGTGCGCGTGGTCTGGCGTCCCCGGGTGGTCGGGCGCCGCAACGTCCCGCGGCGTGGTGCCGTCATCCTGGCCAGCAACCATCTCTCGTTCATGGACAGCGTCGTGATCACCCTCCTGGCGCCCCGTCAGGTCTCGTTCCTCGCGAAGAACGCCTACTTCACCGGCTCGGGTCTCCGGGGTCGTGCGTCGCGCGCGTTCTTCACGGGCATCGGCGCGATCGGTGTCGAGCGAGGAGCCGGGTCCGCGGCGCAGCACGCCCTCGACCTGGGTCTCGGCAAGCTGACGGACGGCGACGCGTTCGCGATCTACCCCGAGGGGACGCGCTCCCTCGACGGGCGGTTGTACCGCGGCCGGACGGGTGTCGCCTGGCTCGCGCTGACGAGCGGGGCCCCGGTCGTGCCGGTCGCCCTGACGGGGACCCAGGAACTGCAACCGGCGGGCGCGCGCCTCCCGCGCCTCCGGAAGGTCACCGTCGAGTTCGGCGAGCCCCTCGACCTCTCGCGCCACGGCGAGGCGAGGTCGGGTCGGGCTCGTCGGCACGCGACCGACGAGGTGATGGCGGCGATCCAGCGACTCAGCGGGCAGGTCGAGGCGGGTTCGTACAACGATCCGCCCGCCCCGTCGGTCGTCGCGCGCGTGCGCCGCGCGATGCGGCCCGACCCCGTGGGTCCCGATCCGCTCGACTGAGTCGCGCTGCTCGCCCGCGCCGGGCGTAGCGTCGGAGCCATGAAGGTCGCAGTGCTCGGGACGGGCATCGTGGGTCAGGGCGTGGCGGGAACACTGCTGCGCGAGGGGTTCGACG